>CAJWQD010000021.1 GCA_913045135.1 uncultured Flammeovirgaceae bacterium
GGGCTATCCTAGATCCCTTTTTCTTAACCTTTAACGTCCGTAGTTTTGCATCGCTTTCAAGTTTTATTTGGGCTATCCTAGATCCCTTTTTCTTAACCTTTAACGTCCGTAGTTTTGCATCGCTATCAGGTATTATTTGTGCCTGTACTTTAAAAGATGTAAAGCACAAAAAGGATACCAATGACAAGGATAATATGTAATGTGACCTCTTCAAAACTATATGTAAATTAATCAAATTAATATTTGAGCAAATAATCCAACTGTTCAAGTAACCGCGCTTGCGGTAAAAAGTTTTGCTCTAATTCATTAGAAAATGGAACAGGCGTATCTAAACTACCCACTCTCAAAACAGGCGCATCTAAATCTTCAAAGCAATGAGTGCCTATCCAAGCTGCAATTTCTGCACCAATACCGCCCGTTATGCAATCTTCATGAAGAACTAAACTCTTGTTAGTTTTTTTTACTGATGCACTTACCATTACTTTATCCCAAGGCATTAAAGTACATAAATCAATTATTTCCAGTCCATCTCTCGTTTTAGATGCCTCTAATGACCAATGTACGCCCATTCCGTAAGTAACAATGGTTAATTTACTCCCTTTCAATGCTACTTTTGCCTTTCCTATTTCCATTGTATGATAAGCCTCAACTACAGGGCCTTTCAAAGATCGATACAAATACTTATGCTCAAAAAATAGGTAAGGGTTAGGGTCTTCAATGGCCGCACATAACAAGCCTTTGGCTGCCGATGGAGTAGATGGATACACAATTTTCAGGCCAGGAGTATGAAAAAACCAAGCTTCATTTGATTGCGAATGATAAGGACCGGCATTTACACCCGCACCAGTAGGCATTCTTATGACAACATCTGCGTTTTGTGCCCATCGATAATAGGACTTTGCTAAATTATTTACGATTTGATTAAATCCACAAGTAACAAAATCTGCAAATTGCATTTCCATTACCGCCTTCATTCCTGAGATACTAAGTCCTAAGGTAATTCCTACGATAGCTGATTCGCACAAAGGGGTATTTCGAATTCGTGCAGATCCAAATTTTTCTAAAAATCCTTCCGAAATTTTAAAAACCCCCCCATATTCTGCAATGTCCTGCCCTAAAAAAACAAGATTCTTATTTCGCTCTAAACTTTGTCGAAGTCCTTCTGAAATGGCATCTACATATCTAATCTCCCTATTTGTTGTTTCTAATGCTTGATTTTTTTGAGTAAATGGAGCATAAACATCGGCAAGTTCTTTTTCTGAATTGACTGTTAACGGCACTTCATTAAAGGCCTTTTTTACAGCTGCATTAATTTCTTGTTTAATATTTTTTTTTAAAGTTTCTAAAATCTCAGAATCGGTGCCTGACTCCATTAAGAAATATTCATAATTGGCAATGGGGTCTTTTTTAGACCAATAATTCATTAACTCTTTTGGTACGTATTTAGTGCCAGATGCCTCCTCATGCCCTCTTATTCTAAACGTCTTTGCTTCAAAAATAACTGGCCTGGGTCGCTCCCTTATCGATTCACAAACCTTTTCAAGTTCATTCATAACCTCTAGGATATTGTTTCCATCTACTGAAACAGCTTCTATTCCGTAAGCTGGCCCTTTTACTAGAAATGAATCAAAATTGAATTGTTGATTACTTGGAGTTGAAAGACCATACCCATTATTTTCTATTACAAAAATTACAGGTAAATCCCATACTGAGGCAACATTGACCGCTTCGTGGAAATCCCCCTGACTCGTGCCACCATCACCTGTGAAAACGAGGGTCACCTTTTTCTTTTTTTGTATCAAATCCGCCAATGCAATCCCATCGGCAACCCCAAGTTGCGGCCCCAAATGAGAAATCATTCCAACAAGATGATATTCCTGAGTACCAAAATGAAAGGAACGATCACGACCTTTAGTAAATCCGTTATTTTTCCCCTGAAATTGGCTAAATAACTTTTCCAATGGGACTTTTCTAGTGGTAAAAATCCCTAAATTCCGATGCATAGGTAAAAGGTATTCCGAATCCTTCAAACACAGGGCAGCTCCAACGCTGATGGCTTCTTGACCGATTCCAGAAAACCATTTGGATATTTTACCTTGTCGAAGTAAGATTAACATCTTTTCTTCAATCAAACGGGGAGTAACCAGTTGTTTATAAATTTCGATCAACCTGCTTTCTGATCTATTATTTGGCTCAAAATTCATGATTCAAAAATTTATGAAAAAGACTTTGTAAAGATGGTACACTCTCATGAATTTTTAGATGTTATTTTTGTATTTCACAATTACTTATGATTGAATTTGAAAAATTTAAGTTACCCAATGGTCTTGAGGTAGTCCTCCATCAGGACAAAACCTCCTCATTGGTCTGCTTAAATATGCTTTACAAAGTCGGCTCTAAAAATGAAGATCCTGATAAAACTGGTTTTGCCCACCTTTTTGAACACTTAATGTTTGGAGGGTCCAAGCATGTCCCCAACTTTGATACGCACTTGCAAGCTGTTGGGGGTGATAACAATGCCTTCACAAGTAGTGACATCACCAATTATTATACCACAGTACCCAAAAATAATATAGAAACGAGTTTCTGGCTTGAATCAGATCGGATGTTAGCATTGTCATTTGAAGAAGAAATACTTGAAAGAGAAAAAAGTATTGTCATTGAAGAGTTCAAACAACGCTATCTCAATCAACCCTATGGAGATGTTTGGTTGGAATTGAGCCCAGAGGCCTACCAATTACATCCTTATCGTTGGCCAACCATAGGAAAAGAAATTTCCCATATCGAAAATATAAATATGCAAGATGTAAAAGCGTTTTTTAATAATTACTATGCCCCTTCCAACGCAATATTGGTAATCGCAGGTAATGTCACTCTCTCCGAAACGCAGCGACTTTGTACCAAATGGTTTGCACCTATTGAAGATCATACTACGAATAAGCGAATTATTCCCAAAGAACCAAAACAGACCCAGAGTCGACACATCGACCTCAAAGCTCAGGTACCCCAAAATGCTATTTATAAAGCCTATCACGTGCCAGGCCGAATCAGCAATCAATATCAAGTAAATGATTTACTCTCAGATATTTTAGGGAGAGGCAAATCTTCTTTGTTACATCAAATTGGTGTTAAAAAATCACAGATGTTTTCATCCCTCTCTTCTTACGTGACCGGAAGTATAGATCCAGGACTTATGATTATTAGTGGTAGACTTAGTGATAATATTACTTTTGAAAATGCTGAAAAAACACTAGCAAATGCTTTTCAAGAACTAAGTACACAATCCTCAGAATCATTAAAAAAGGTGAAAAATATGGCTGCTTCATCCATCACTTTTGGAGAAATAGATTTATTAAGTAGAGCCATGAGTCTGGCTTATAGCACCAATTTAGGGAATACAGATTTAGTCAATAAAGAAATAAATATCATTGAAGCGGTAACTGAAAAAGACTTGAAATCCGCAATCCATAAAACCTTACTTGAATCAAATTGTACTACATTGTATTATCATAAAAATTAAGTCTATGAAACCCACTATTAAAATTGGCTATGGCTATGATGTGCATCAGCTTGCCCCCCAAGTAGACTTTTGGCTGGGAGGTATCAAAATTCCTCATACTCACGGAGCGATCGGCCATTCTGACGCGGATGTTTTGATCCATGTAATTTGTGATGCCCTACTAGGGGCCGCAAACTTAGGTGACATCGGCTTTCACTTTTCTGATAAAGATCGGAAGTACAAAGGCATCGACAGCAAAATATTACTCAAAGAAGTTCTCGAAATGATTAATAAAAAAGATTTTAAAATTGGCAATATTGATACTACAATATGCCTGCAAGAGCCCAAGATTGGGCCTTACATAGAAAATATTAAAGCCTCTTTATCCAAAGTGACTAGCCTGGATACGGAGGATATTTCAATCAAAGCTACCACAACTGAAACCCTAGGATTTGTGGGCAAAAAAGAAGGTATTGCCGCGCATGCCGTAGTGCTCATCTATAAAGATTAAAAAATGATGACCCCCAAATCCTGCGATAATAATAAAAAAAATCTATCTAAATCCAATTTAAAACTAATTATTACCGTAGATGGTTCTTCATCCCTATTGAATATAAAGCTAAATGATTTCTATCATTCAACGAAAGGAGCCATTGAAGAATCATTATATGTTTACATTGAGCAAGGCCTCGACAATTATAAAAAAAACTCTTTCTGCAAACAGATTAAGGTTTTTGAAATCGGATTTGGAACCGGATTGAATGCCATACTCGCAATAAATTGAACTCAAAAAATCCATACCTCATTGATTATGAAAGCATAGAGCCCCATCCATTTCCTGAAGCCATGTATACCCAATTACAATTCAAAAATTGGTCTTTAAATCTGGAAAAGATTCATCAATGTGAATGGGAGGTTTCCCAAAACATCACTGAAGCCTTTAAATTGACCAAGTATGACACATCGCTTGAAAAATTTGAAAACAAATGTAGCTATTACAATGTAATTTTTTTGATGCTTTTAGCCCTTCAAAACAACCAAATATTTGGCATCAATCAAATTTACTAAAATGTTATACTCCCCTCAAAAAAATGGTTTTTTAGTTACGTACTGTGCTCAAGGACAATTCAAAAGAAATTTAAAAGAGATTGGATTTGAAATCGAAACGTTGCCAGGTGCCATGGGGAAATGGGAAATGGTTCGAGCCCAAAAGGTTACTTAGGAAAATCTAATTTTTATTTTCTCCCTCTTCTTGAGCCTTTTTGGCAATCTCAGCAGTCAATACCTGTTCTAAAGAAGAAATTGATGATACATTAAAAAAGCCTACTGGATGAATCTCAGAATTCAAGTCCTCATTTATCAAATTGGTCGATACGTTTGAAAAGGGTGCTGCAAACAACGCACCAAAACCTCCCTGACGATCGGTTTGAATCTTTACTTCATTTAGAAAATAAAAAGCCGACTCATTAATTGAATGAATTTCGACATAAACTGTATCTCCAATCAAATAAGGTGGTTCAACCAATGCCTCGTCTGCATCATCTGGATCAAAAGGATTAATCAATTCTTGGATCGGTTGAATAAACACCTGCCCATCTATATTTCCACCTGCGCTGAAGCCGGCATCATAAGCGATGTTTATTTCACTTGGCTTATTGAGATAAATGCCGTTTTTCCAAGCCTTTATCCAGTAAGTGTTTCCCACTCCTATTAAGTCTGTAGCAACAAACTCTGCCAAATAATAATCCTCAGTGGTAAAAAAATCTTCTTCTTGATACTGAAAAGTTATCGAGTCAATAGGGGGCACTGGATTCATTTCTGAGGTCCCAATAAATTGTATCCCATTTACAGATATGTTCAACTGATATGAAGCCCCCACTTGCAGAAATGAGCTACTTAGAGAATCCCCCCAAACATAACCCTCATCAGACTCTTCAAAATCAAAACTATTTCCATCTTCATCTGTCACATACACTTCGGCGCCTGAAACAAGTGTCGGAAAGGCTATCGAAAAATAATCACTGGATTTAGATACAAATATTTTTTGGGTTCCTGGTAAATTATTGAGCCACGCATCTACTACATATAACTCTAGACTCGGTTCTAGTTCTGGATAAATGATGTTTTCACAAGCAAAAAAAGCAAAAGAATAGATCAAAAGAATTATTTTTTTCATTTCCTAAAATTTAAAATTATAAGAAAAAGCAGGTACAATAGATCCAATGATTGAAATTTGAGAAGCCATAGTCTCTATGGGAGCATCAAAAGGCTGCCTGTCTGAACCTTGAGAAAACATTATGGCAAAAGGATTTTTTCTATTGTAGGCATTGTAAATCGAAAACACAAAGTAATCTTTATTCTTTCTTCCTTTCTTACCAAAATAAACATTATCCCAAGTAACCGAAACATCTAATCTATGATAATCAGGTATACGAACATTACCTCGATTATTTTTTAGCAAGGGAATAAGATAGCCTTGCTGTGAAAAGCGATCATTTGGAAAAGTTGTTGGGGTTCCGGAAAGATAGCTAAATACGGCTGAAAATGTTATTCTATCATTGAATTGATAATTTGTAGTGATTTTTAAGTTATGCCTTTGATCAAATCTATTAGGATACCAATTCCCTTTTCTTTCCGCCATATCAGTACCATAGTTGACCCCATCGATCCTCAATTCCGATTTTCCCAAGGTATAACTTATCCACCCATTAAATCTTCCGCGTATCTTTCTCAAATACAGTTCCAATCCATAAGCCCTACCATCACCAGAAAGCAAGTCCCCTTCCAAAAACTCATTGATCAAAATATCAGCACCATCAATATAATCAACCTGATTCTTATTCCACTTATAATATACCTCTGCAGAAGTTTCAAAAAGGTTCTCCTGTAAATTCTTAAAATACCCTAGAGCGATCTGATTCCCCGTTTGAGGCTTGATATTACCCGTACTCGGCTGCCAAACATCAATAGGTGTTGCCGCTACCGTATTGGAAATCAGATGAACAAACTGATTCATTCGGTTGTAGCTCCCCTTTATCGAACTAGAACTGTTCAAGGTAAAACGCATTGAAGCTCGGGGCTCTAAAAACTCATAATGGGCAATAGTTTCCATATTATCGTATGACTGAGTTCCAATCATCGGCTTTCTTTCTCCGGGAAGCGTAGGACTATAAGTGTAAGCCTTACCCCCACCTAAATAACGAAAAGAAGATATTCTGAGACCATACTGTGTACTTAATCGGTCGTTTATTTTTTGATTATTCCCAAAATAAACCGATGCCTCAAACGAGTTTTTTTTGTCTAAACTGATATCTGAACTGATGCCATCACTGACTCCAATCGCATTCGCCGGTTCAAATTCGTAAAACAAAAATTCTGCTCCAAAAACAACTTCATTTTGAGCATTTAGGAAATAATTGAATTCAGGTTTAAAATCATAGGTCTTGATATTTGAAGACCAATCGAAGGTATCGGCATCATCGTCGCCAAAGCTAAAACCATAATCGTAATCAGAAAATACACCAGTAAAATTGGAAAATAATTTTTCACTAAAAAGATGATTCCATCTGATCGTTCCCGTTTGGTTACCCCAATCAAAACCTTGTCGTTCATCAAACTTAAAAACGTCTCTACCAAAATAACCGGATATATAGATTTTATTCCTATCATCTATATCCCAATTTGCTTTTGCAGTTAGATCATAGAAATACAATGCTGCCCCGTTTTCAAATATATCCGTAAACGGTCTAGCCAGCACATCTGCGTAAGATCTTCGCCCCGCCAAAATAAAAGATACTTTTTCTTTCTTGATCGGTCCTTCCACAGAAAATCTACTAAAAACAGTTCCAATACCTCCGTTAAATTCATAACTTTTATTATTACCTTCCTTCATCCTTATGTCCAATATAGATGCTAATCTTCCACCGTAACGTGGAGGAATACCCCCTTTATATAGTTTAACATCTTTAACCGCATCAGGGTTAAATACAGAAAAGAAACCGAACAAATGTGAAGTTTGATAGACCGGGGCTTCATCCAAAAGTACTAAGTTCTGACCAGCACCCCCACCTCTAACATTGAATCCAGATGCGCCTTCACCTACTGTACTTACTCCAGGCAAAAGTTGAATACTTTTAATGATATCTACTTCTCCAGCAAAAGCGGGAACACTTAATATTGATTTGATATCGAGCTTAGCAGTACTCATCTCCACATCACTGATATTAGCATCTCTACGATTTGCGGATACCACTACTGTATTCAACTCTTTTTCAATCTCTACAAGTTCAATATCAAGTCGTGTATTTTCTGTTAGCTTCAAAACCATACTTTGGGTATTAAATCCAACATATCTGAATTCAACATCATAAGTTCCGGGAGGAACACTCAATGAATAGAACCCATACACATTGGTGACTGCTCCACCTTCCACTTGCTTGATGTATACGACTGCCCCAACAAGAGATTCTCCATTCGACAGGTCACTAATTTCTCCATTTAAAGTGACCATTTGCTGAGCATACAACAAACTTCCCTTGAAAAATATAAGTAAAAAAATTAATCTCATTTTAGTAATAAAATATCCCTCTTTCTTTCAGCTTTACCTTATATTTAGAGCTACTTTGTAGTTTTGGGGTAATATTAATATTTAAAATTGCGATGCCTAATATATTGTCAAATTAATTGAAAAAGAGATTTTTAAAATTTTATTTAATCTCCTCAAAATTATAAATTCTTAATTTTTTAGAGCTACTCACAAATTAAAACACCCCTATGGATTTAATCATTCAAAAGAATCTAAAACATCATATAAAATCCATCCCCCATTAAATACTCTTTGATACTTTTTTGGAGTCTTTTAAAAAAATGTTTCATGCAATAAAACTATTACACCCGTCATTAACAGAAATAATTATGCATTTGATTTTACGATTGCTAGATTTAATTAAAATTTATTGGCCTCTACAAAAGTATTCTCATAAAAGTAATTTAATGCAATATTTTTTTGAACTAAAGTGAACTCAGAAGGAAAAAGTATTGTGTTAGAGATAAATTCTCAAACTTAATATTTTACTAAAACTTCAATTAATTATATCTCAACAATTATCCCCTTAAATGATATTTTAGGAATAAATTAAAAGCTGTTGAACATTTCTCTACAAATTTAGTAAAAGATATTCTACCATTTATAGACTTTAAAAAAGCCAATCATTGGAGACAAATCTTTTAAGAGATGATACCAAATTTACCTTTCAAATTTACTATAACCAATTAATTACTTCTTGATATAAAGTCCTAAATAATGATGCCAAATACCATTTATATCTTATTCTACAAATACCATTTAGAGAAGCATACTAAAGTTAATCCAACCTAGAGATTAATTTTTTAATAATTAACTCAGCGTGCTCCCGTGAATTCTCAATAAACCATTTATTCGTTTTAAAGCCTCCGCAAATAACTCCTGCGAGGAAAATCCCTTGAACATTAGTTTCCATAGTTTCAGAATTGTACTTAGGTGTTCTATTAACATCTGTTCCTATTTTTATGCCTATAGAAGTTAAAAATTTAAAATCTGGCTGATACCCCGTCATCGCGAGAACAAAATCGTTTACAAGAGTTAACTTTTGATCGGGTGTTTTAATTTCAATCTCTTGCTCTCTAATCTCAGTGACAACTGAATTGAAGTAGGCAGTTATTGTTCCTTCTTCTATTCTATTCATAATATCTGGCCTAGCCCAATACTTCACATTACTACCTATTTCACCCTCGCGAGTAATCATCGTTACCTTTTTTGCTCCTTTCCTGTAGGTATCTAAGGCAACATCCACTGCCGAATTAGCAGATCCAATAACTGCAACATTCATACCGAAATAAGGATGTGCCTCTTGATAATAATGTTTAACTTTTGGAAGAGATTCCCCCGGAATATTTAATAAAAAGGGCAAATCATAAAACCCCGTTGCCACAATAATTGAAGTTGCTTGATACATGGTTTTTGACGATTCTACATGGAAGGTTTCGTCTTCTTTGGTCACTTTAAGTATTTCTTCATACAAATTAACCTTTAAATCCCAAGCAAGAGTTACCCTTCTGTAATATTCTAATGCTTCAGATCTCGTGGGTTTGGGGCTGTTTGAAATAAAGGGGACTTCTCCTATTTCTAATCTATCTGAAGTAGAGAAGAAGGTCATGTCCCTTGGATAACAATAAATTGAATTAACCAAAGCCCCTCGATCTACAATCATACTACTAAATCCTGCTCTTTTAGCTTTTATGGCACAAGCAAGGCCAATCGGGCCCGCTCCAATAATTAGACAATCCACATTCAAAATCGATATACTTTATGGGGTGTAATGCAATAATCTAATGCAACATCATGCTCTTCAACATACGGAATTAAGTCAACCAGGCCACTCATGCATAATCCTATCTTTTGTACCTTCAAATAGCTAATTTTAGTCAATAATTCATCATAAAATCCCTTTCCATATCCAACCCTATTCCCTTTCCTATCCACAACCAGTAAAGGCACAAGGATTGCTTGTAAATCATCCATAGAAGCAAAGTTCTCATTAAACGGTTCAGGAACACCATAGTTACTGACTTTAATTTTATCAGCCACCTCATAAGTATGATGAGACATACTCCTCTTGTGAAAATCTGTTTTGGATATCAAAACCTTGCGTCCATGGGCCCAAGAAGCTTGAATGATGGTTTGTGTTTCTGGTTCTTTATTTTTACCTATAGCTATGTAGGTATGAAAACATTGAATATTTAAATTCTCCATCAGTGCCAAGCAGTGGTTTTGAATCTGATGATTTCGCTTGATATAAACCTGAGCATCGAGCATCTTGCGATACGTTAAAGCGTAATTTCTCAATCCTTGTTTTGAACTTATTCCTCCCAAAACAAATTAAATGAAAATTCAAAGGGCTCAAATTCATCCAAAAGATCCAAAATAAGCTCTGTTTTGTTAAAATAAAAATTTAAATAATTTTCACTTCGTTCTTGAAGTACCCCATTGGGAAATAATCTGTCCTTAATAACCTCTATCTGTCCGAGTGCTATTTCATGCTTTTTTTCTAATGCTTTTATAAGTTTTTTCTCAATATGCTCTAGCGCCTTTATAGCTTTCGCTTGCTCTGAACCTATATAACCCACCAAAGATTTATCAATCAATTCGGCCTTCATTTTTATTATTTTAAACAATTCAATGCAGGACTGCTTTTGATCATTTAAAGAAGATTGATGGGTACTTGTACGATTTAAATATTCCGCTTTCAATTGTCGCTTGGTACGAAATAATCCTTCGTTTGCTATACCTAATTTTTTTATCTTTTTAGCAATGCTTTGATAAATAATCATCCCAAAATTTCGAGGCATTAAAATAGGGAATTCAATCTTATAATAATTAAAAACTCCTTTTAATTGTAGCCAATAAATGATCTCTGCTGGACCTCCTAAATAAGCCAGATTGGGTAATATAAACTCTTGGTAAAGAGGCCTCATAATTACATTGGGACTAAATCTTTCTGGGTAATATTCAATCTCTGAGAGAATTTCCTGTTTAGAAAACTTAATGTTTGAGTCCAAAACTCTAAAATTTTCTCCTTCAGAAATAATCCGTCTTCGGAAAGCATCGAGATAAAAAAAATTGATAGGCCTACTAAATGCTTGTAATTTATACCCTAAGTTACTCAACTGCTCATTGGTGTCACTTACTCTCTGATTCGCATTTTGATTGATAATATCATCCTTTGTTATATTAGCAAACTGGGCCTTTAATTGACTATCATCACCATCAACCACTATCAACCCTTCAGATCCAAAAAGTTCATTTACATAAAATCGTACTGAATCAGCTAAGGTTTCAAATCGACCATAGGCTTTTTCAAATAGCTCTACTTTCTCATCTATCTGATTTAGCACCTCCACCAATGAGGAAGGATCAAATCTTCCTACTGCGCCAGTCTGTTCAGTAGCCCACTGGTATTTTTTTCCAAACATATTGAAATAACTAATTTCTTCAAAATCATGGTCCTCCGAAGCCATCCAGTAGACAGGAATAAAATGAGAATCAGGGTAATATGCTTTGAGCTTTTTTGATAAATTTATGGTAGTAACAAGCTTGAATAAAAAATAAATAGGCCCTGTAAATATATTCAACTGATGTCCCGTAGTTACGGTAAATGTGTCTGATTTTGAAAGGCTTTGAATATTCTCTAAAAGTATTGATGCACAATTCAATCCATTATACTGCCTATTCAATGCCTCCACTAGAATCTTCCTTTTTTTCGCACTAAATCTCTTTTTAGTGATTGCAGATTTAAAGGATTCAATTTTAGGCTCCCATTCATAAAATTCTTTTAACGCATCTTTCCCCTCAATATAATCTAAAAACATCTCAGAAAAAGAGCCTACTTTTCGCAACGGTATATGTGTTTTTTTCATATTTAAATTATCCTTTTATCGGTTTTGCATACAAATCAAAAGCCGATGCAGATGTAATTACCACTTCACAAAAATCACCCACCCTTAGATAACCGTCATCCGATCTTATAAGTACTTCATTATCCACCTCAGGAGAATCATGCTCGGTACGGCCCACATATTGTCCCCCCTCATAGCGATCAATTAAAACGCAGAATTTTTTACCCACTTTTTCAGCATTTATTTCTTCGGAAATAACCTCTTGCAATTCCATAATTGCCTCTAAACGTTGTTGTTTAACCTCATCGGAAACCACATCTTTCATCTCGTAAGAATGGGTGTCTTCCTCATGAGAATAGGCAAAGACACCTAACCTTTCAAATCTATTTTTTTTAACAAAGTCCATCATCTCCAAAAATATTTCTTCCGTTTCGCCTGGGTGGCCAACGATTAAGGTCGTTCTAATTGCAATTTTAGGAATTTTCTTTCTTATCACATTTATGAGAGCCTCTGTTTTCTCCCGAGTCGTACCTCTTCGCATCAGTTTAAGCATATGTGTTGATCCATGCTGTAAGGGTAGATCAAGATAATTACAAATATTCCTCCTCTTGGCCATCACCTCCAAAACTTCCATCGGAAATCCAGTAGGAAAAGCATAGTGAAGTCTGATCCAATCAATACCTTTTATATTTGCCAATTGATCCATCAAATCAGCGAGGGCTCGCTCTTTATAAATATCTAAGCCATAGTAAGTTGAATCTTGAGCAATCAATAAAATCTCTTTGGCCCCATTTTTGACTAAATTTTTTGCTTCTAAGAGAACCTCCTCAATGGGTTTTGAAACGTGCTTACCACGCATCAAGGGAATGGCACAAAAAGAGCAGGGCCGATCACAACCCTCGGATATTTTCAAATAAGAATAGTGGTTTGCGGTAGTAGTAATCCGTTCTCCCAGCAATTCGTTCTTATAGGTTGCACTAAACCTGTTAAGCAGCAAAGGAAGCTCCATTGTACCAAACCAACCGTCTACGTTTTTAATCTCTTTTTGAATATCTGATCTGTAGCGTTCCGAGAGACAGCCCGTAACAAAAACTTTCTCTACCTTACCTTCCTCTTTTGCCTCTACATACCTCAATATCGTATCTATCGATTCTTGTTTTGCATTATCGATAAACCCACAGGTATTGATCACAACTATATTAGCATCATCCATCTCGGACTCATGAGTAGTATTAATAAAGTTACCTCTCAATTGAGTCAGCATAACCTCTGAATCCACAATATTCTTGGAACACCCAAGTGTAACAATGTTTACCTTATCTTTTTTTCTTCCTTTGGACTTCACAATACATTAGTTTTTTACAAAGCTAATACAAATGAAGTCGCTTAAGTTCCAAGATGAGCATCCATTCACTAACTTTGCAAATAATGCGATTTTGGTTATCCTTTTTGACTATTGGCCTTTGCCTCTTCGAATCATGTAATGAAATTGAAGATTGCACATTGGATCCTTATGGTAATTATGCCGTAGCAACATTTAATGTATTAAATAATGTAAATCAAATCGTTGTTTTTGATTCAATTATTTTAGAAGGCTATGGTCGATTGTCAGGAGACCAAGATACACTTGTAGATATGCTTCTCCCTTTGCCCATTAAAAATAATGAAGCTATTTTTCATTATTATACCGACAGTAGCCTTTATTCATTGGCCGTTAATTATAAGAGTCTACCCCTCATTTATGATCTTTCTTGTAATGCTACCATTAGGTATTACGACTTGGACACAAGCTATCATTCTTTTGATTCACTGGTAATTGTAGGATCAGAAGTTCACCTCGATTATGTCCCTATCAATTTTGAAATCTATCTATAACATCCTTTTCCTTATACTCCTCCCTTTTCTTGGGATCAGTCAAATAGTAGATACTGTGCAGATTAAACCAGATTGGAAGCCTTCAAGGTTACATGTTGGAATAGACGTATCTAGATTAATAGGGACAGCTGTTCAGGCCCATAAAAATTCTTTAGGTGGCATGATAGATCTTGATTTTCACCGTTTCCTCTTCGCCTTTGAGAGTGGGATAGAAAAGATAACCCGAATAAAGACATTCGAATATACCAACCAAGGGACTTTTTTAAAGTGGGGCGTCGATTACAATCTCATCCCCCATAATAAATATAGAAATATTATTTCATTGGGTTTGAGATACGCAAAAAGCAGATTTTCTGACGAATTAAAGTTTAGAGAGGAAAATACTTGGTTTGGTACCCAAGACTTACAATTTTCCAATAAAAATGTTTCTTCCCACTGGACAGAAATACTTTTAAGACTGAATGTGAGAGTTTGGAATAACCTTTTGCTCGGCTCCATTCTGCGTATAGAAATGATGAAAAATATTTCTACTCCTAATCAATTCAACCCCTTTGATATACCTGGCTGGGGAAGAAATTGGAAAAGTGGGACTGATGAAAAAACAGTCAACATGGGATTCAGTTATTATGTAATATACAATTTCTCTTATCGAGAAAAAAAAATCTTACCTAGGAAAATAAAATAAAGGCTTTCTAGAGAAATTTAGCATCGTCAATAATGTCAATGCCCATCTTCTCATTAATTAATTTTAATACTTTAGCTTTTGACATATTCAATTCTTGTTTGAGTGGTGCTGAATTCATGTTAACATAGAGGGTCTTTTTTTTTATAAACATTTTAGCCGTGCGACTTGCGATAGTTGGCCCCATTAGTTCTGGCCAAATGCCTATAAGTTTGTGCTCATTCAGCTTTCCATCTAGCCTTTCTTTTTTTAAATATTTTCCAATGGCCTCTTTTAAGCTTTGAATACTGTCATGTTTCATAACTGTTCACCTTTCCTTTTTCTATTTCAAATATTTTAGTTTTGTATTTGCCTTTTACAAGCAAAGATGTCCTTTCTTTTCGAGCATCTGTGATAAAAACTTGGCCAAACCTTGACGAATCATTTAATAATGCCGTAAGTCTTTCAACGCGCTCATCATCGAGTTTATCAAAAATATCATCCAAAAGTAAGATCGGCTTTATTTGCGTAACTTTAGCTAAATAATCATATTGCGAAAGCCGTAAAGCAATTAAAAAACTTTTTTGCTGCCCTTGTGATCCAAACTTTTTTAAAGGCTCCCCATCCATTAAAAAGGAATAATCATCCTTATGTGATCCTATATTTGTACGTTGAGTCAAAACGTCTTTCTTTCGACTTTCTAAAAAAGAGTGCTCAAAATCATCTGCTAATACTTGAGATTGATAAGTCATTGAACAAGTTTCTCTTTCAAAAACAATCAAACCTTCATTGGTACTTAAAAAAGGAATAAACCTATCTACAAAGTCTATGCGTACATGACTCAAGCTTTTGGACAAAGTAATTAATTGAGTATCATATGTATCCAAAAGAGATTTGTTAGATGCATTTAAATGACCTTCCATCCCCTTTAATAATGTGTTTCTCTGGCTCAAAATTCTGTTATAAACTAATAGATCGGCTAAATATTCTTGATTGTATTGGGCAATACAACCATCTACCCACTTTCTGCGAACCTCACTTGATTCTCTAATTAAATCACTGTCATGTGGAGTGCTTAAGACTAAAGGTAATTTACCAATGTGTTCAATTATCCTCTCGTAAGGAGCCCCATTTAATTTGATCAACTTTTTTTTTCTCAACTCATGGTAACAAATCACCTCATAAGTTTGACCGTTATTTTCAAAATCCCCGTTAATAAGAAAATACAATGCCCCTTTTTTAATATTTTGGTTGTCTGTATTTACAAAAGCAGTCTTGGTGAAGGTTAAATAATGTAAAGAATCTAATATATTTGTTTTCCCAGTACCGTTTTGGCCCAATAATAACTGAATCCCGTCCGTAAATTCTAAAGCCAAATTTTCGTAGTTCTTAAAGTTTTGAAGTGCAAGTGCTTTGATTTTCATTAAATTTGAAGGATCGTAAATTTTAATTATTTTTACGCCCATTAAATTGTGAAAAGCAAATTAAAGAATTTTATAAGAGCGTAGGCGAAATGGTAGCAAAAACAAAAAAAAATAATAAAATAGCTTTCTCTAAAGAAACATATTTGAATTGGTATGAACAAATGCTATTAATGCGAAGATTTGAAGAAAAGGCAGGACAATTGTACGGACAACAAAAAATAAGGGGATTTTGCCATTTATACATTGGTCAAGAAGCCTGTGCGGCAGGTTCTGTTTCTGCTCTTATCAAAGGAGATAAATATATTACTTCTTACCGAGATCATGCCCATCCTATTGCTCTAGGTACAGATCCCAAATATATCATGGCAGAATTATTCGGCAAGTCAACCGGTGTTTCCAAGGGAAAAGGAGGTTCAATGCATATGTTTGATAAAGAAGTAGGTTTTGTAGGGGGACACGCAATTGTGGGTGGTCAAATTCCTCTTGGCGCTGGGCTCGGCTTCGCAGAGAAATATAGAGGCACTGGAAACTTATGTATCTGCTACATGGGAGATGGCGCCGTAAGACAAGGTGCTTTTCACGAAGCCTTAAATTTAGCCATGACACAAAAAACTCCTGTTATTTTTGTGATAGAAAATAATGGTTATGCCATGGGAACCTCAGTAGAACGAACCTCCAATGTCACCGAACTTTATCAGTTGGGGGAAGCCTATGATATCCCTTCTGCCGCAGTTGATGCCATGAGTGTCGAGGCGGTCCACAATGCTGTTACAGAAGCTGCGACACGTGCTAGACTTGGGAATGGGCCAACATTGCTTGAGTTTAGGACGTATAGATATAAGGGGCATTCCATGTCAGATCCAGCAAAGTATAGAACCAAAGAAGAAGTAATCTCGTACAAAGACCGAGATCCCATTGAACAAATAAAAAAAGTGATATTAAGTAAAAAATATGCCTCTGAAGAGCTCCTCAAAGCAATGGACATAAAGCTGAAGAAACGCGTAGCAGAAGCTGTAATTTTCGCCGAAGAATCTCCCTATCCTGAGGCCTCAGACGCCTATAAGGACGTTTATGAAGATAAGGATTATCCTTTTGTATTAGAGTAATCTCTAAATCACATTATTGCATTACCTTTGCAAACTGAAAATAAAATTACTCAAATGGCTAAGTCCAAGAATAAAGAATCAAAAGGATTAGATCTCATTGAGAATCCTGAATTAATAATCAGCAAAACAGAGGCTTTTTTAAACGACAGAAAAAATCAAAATATCGTATTTATAGCAATTGGTATTTCCAGTGTAATTCTCCTCGCTTTCTTAGGCTTTTCACAACTCAAAAAAAATCAAAATATTGAAGCACAAGAAGAAATGTTCCAAGCTGTCTACTACTTCGAATCAGACAGTATTGGCTTAGCACTTAATGGAGATGGTAACAATTATGGATTTTTAGATATTATTTCGCTCTATTCGGGAACGGATGCTGCCAACTTGTCCAACTTTTATACTGGTGCTATTTATCTGCGTTTAAAAGATTTTAGTAATTCCATAAGATACCTAATGAAATTTTCTAGTCAAGATTTTCTATTGCAAGCTAGAGCTTATGCGTTGATAGGAGATGCCTACATGGAAATAGATGACTTTGAAAAGGCAAGTAATTATTTCAGAAAAGCATCACTACATAATTCTAATAAAGACTTTTCTCCCTATTATTTGAACAAGTATGCCATTGCCTTGGAATTAAAAGGTGATTTGAACGAAGCTATTAATGCACATGAAATAATAATAAATGAGTACAGTACTTCAGTATTATTTCAGGAATCTCAAAAGCAAAAAGCTAGATTAGAAGGATTAAACGTAGAATAACTATTTCCACCTCAAAAATAACAACTTAAAACAAGGTAATTTATTCTATTCTCACTTATGGCCAGTACTATAAAAAATTTAAGTGAATCCAATGGCAGTAGTCTCCAAGATATCAAATCGAAAAAATTTGGCATTGTGGTTTCAGAATGGAATAATGAAATCACCCAAGCTTTAATGTCAGGTGCCATTGAAACCTTGCTTAAATATGGTGCTAAAAAAGAAAATATCATCATAAGAAATGTCCCAGGTAGTTTTGAGTTAACACTAGGTGCACAAATATTGGCACGAATTCAAAATATTGATGCCGTACTTTGTCTGGGTTGTATAATCCGGGGTGAAACCTCACATTTTGACTTTATATGTAATGCCGTTGCCCAAGGTATTACCACTTTAAACATAAAATTCCATAAACCTGTTGTGTTTGGAGTCTTAACTACTAATACGTTGCAACAGGCCATCGATAGGTCCGGTGGAAAGTATGGAAATAAAGGAGACGAGGCGGCCATGACCGGAATTAAAATGTTGAATATTATTTAAGGAAATGAAAGTTTATAAGTTCGGGGGTACCTCAGTTGGTACACCAAACCGAATGAAACATGTTGCAGAGTTGGTTACTGCCGACAAAGAAAAAAAAGTCATTGTTTTATCAGCCATATCAGGCACTACTAACGCCTTAGTCGAAATTGGTGAACTTTTCCAGCTTGGAAATATTAATTGTTCAATTGATCGACTAGAAAAATTACGAGCAACCTACGATCCATTCATACAATCGCTTTTCTCCGAAACTTCGAGTAAGGAAAGAGCTTTTAAAATAGTTAATCAATATTTTGATGAAATGCATCGTCTCATTCATCAGCCCTTCTACAAGCAGATTCTTAAAATTATAATTGTTAATGGTGAATTGATCTCAACCCATCTTTTCCAAATATATTTAAATGAACAATACCATAACTGTGCAGCGTTAATCCCAGCCTCTGAATTTATGTATCTCAACGATTCAGAAGAGCCTAATATGGAATTAATTTCAGCTAAGCTAGATAGCTTACTTAAGCAAAATATAACTTATAAATTACTTATCACACAAGGTTTTATTTGTCGAAATTGTTCGGGAGGTATTGATAATCTAAATAGAGGTGGCAGTGATTACAGTGCAACCATCATGGGTGCAGCACTTAAAGCCAAAGAAATCCAAATTTGGACAGATATTGATGGCATGCACAATAATGACCCAAGAATTGTAAATAACACTATGCCCATCTCTAATTTATCTTTTGAAGAAGCCGGTGAGTTAGCTTATTTTGGAGCAAAAATTTTACATCCCACTTGTATTATCCCTGCACAACAATTTGATATACCTGTTAGAATAAAAAATACCATGAAGCCCATGGCCCCTGGTACACTTATTACTTCAGATCAAAATCCTGAAACAGTAAAGGCAATTGCTGCTAAAGACGGGATTACAGCAATTAAAATCAAATCTTCAAGGATGATTTTAGCCTATGGTTTCCTGAGAAAAGTTTTTGAAGTTTTCGAGCAATACCAAACTCCCATTGATATGATTACTACCTCGGAAATTGCGGTATCCATCACAATAGATACCCCTAAATTTCTCAATCAAATTGTTCAAGATCTTCAAGAATATGGTAAAGTAGAAGTTGATCGTAATCAAACAATAATTTGCATCGTAGGAGATATGGTAGGAGAGCAAAAAGGTGTCAGTAGTGATATTTTTAAGGCTCTTGAAGATCTCCCTATTAGAATGATCTCTTATGGTGGGAGTAGAAACAACATCTCTCTTCTTGTTAAAGATAATCTAAAAGAAAAAACTTTGAACGCCTTAAATAAGCAATTGTTTAATTTATAATTGATCATCCTAATCATTTTTTAAGGACTATAATAAACTCCTGAAGAGGTATCTTTTAATGCTCCAGTAACTGATTTCAACACATTTACCTCTTTTCTCAATTTCAAAACTGCCATAAAACTAAAAATTAATGCTTCTTTAAAATTAATAATCTCTGTTTTTGGGACTACTACCTTTAAGCCTAAAGCCCTTTCGATAGCCCCTATCAAAGTTTTATTATATACTCCTCCGCCCGAAAGGAGAACATTATTAAAAACTGTTTCCGAAAGGCTTTCTGCAATTCGATCACCAACAAATTTACAATAGGTAAATGCGAGGTCTTGTGGGTTTTCTTTCTGAGGTAATTTACTCAACACCTCTTGTTCTACCCATTCATTACTAATTGATTTTGGCCCTTTTTTTTGATAAAAAAAAGGGGTTCCTAAGGATTCATACCATGATTTTAATAAATTCCCTGAACTCGCCATTTTCCCATCTTGATCAAATGCTAATCCCATGCGATTGGCAATTTTATTTAAAATCTGATTGCAAGGTGCTACATCAAAAGCCCTTGTAGACCCCTCACAATTAATCGTTAAATTTGCAATCCCCCCTAAATTTATACAAACATCATAGGCTGAAAATAAATGTTTATCCCCTATGGGTACCAGAGGGGCTCCGGCACCTCCAAACAAAACATCTTTAGATCTGAAGTCATTTATAGTCGGTATCTTAGCGTAACTAGCAATGGCCTGACCACTGCCAATCTGGATACTATAACCTTCTTTTGGATCATGAAATACCGTATGACCATGCGATCCTATTACATGTGGCTGGTATTGATGCCGTTGACAAAAGGCCCTAATCATCTGACCTATCCAAATACCTAATCTTAGGTCTAACTCAGTAAGTTTTCTTCCAGAAAACTCCGCAGCTCGCATCAGTTGTGAATAAATATCCTCGGGAAATGGAATAGTCTCTCCTTTCAAATTTTGAAACTGCCACTTTGATTCAATGTAATTATAATCACAATAACATATATCTAACCCATCCAGTGAAGATCCGGACATCACACCAACTGCTGATAGTTCATTCATTATATTTGCTAATTAAACCTTTATTCTTTGAGTAGCAAATCAAATTTCATAATTGATATTGGAAATAGCCGCATAAAATCCTCAGAAGTTCAAGATGATAAAATTTTAGAATCAAAAACTTGGGAGCGATTGGAGCTATTGGTAGAAGCCCTTCCAAAAAATAAAAATACTATTGTCTGCTCGGTAAAGCATAATTCAGAGCAAATAAGGAATATTTTTGGTGATGAAGTCTTTATTTTCAATGAACATTCAAAATTGCCCATTCAAATTAACTATTACACCCAACAAACCCTTGGTCGTGATAGAATTGCGAGTGCTGTGGGTGCCCACTACCTTTTCCCATTAGAAGATCTACTAATTATTGATGCCGGCTCCTGTATCACCTATGACCTTCTAATAAAAAACAGTTTCGAAGGAGGACTCATTAGTCCTGGATTCAAAATGCGGCTAAAAGCTATGCATGAAATGACGGGACAACTGCCTGATGTATCCGAGCAAAGTGATCAATATACATGGGAATTGATTGGAAAATCAACTGCTTCTTGCATGATTTCTGGAGCAAAAAATGGTTTAAAAAATGAAATTAATGGAATTGTCTCCGATTTGAAGGAAAAATATGGAGCTCTAAAGATACTAATAACAGGTGGCGATGCAGTACTTTTTGAAAACAACTTAAAAGGTAGCATCTTTGTGCGCTCAAATTTGGTCCCTTTAGGATTGAATCAAATTTTAATCAATAATGAGGATATTTAAATATCTATTTGCCTTATACATTATCCTATTTTGTATGAAAGGCAATGGCCAACACGTCGCAAGTACTTATGCTATATACGGAGTTGGAGAACTAAATAACAATGCCCTTGCTCACAACCAAGCCATGGGAGGTCTAGGTACTGGTATGCCTCATCGTTTTAACATAAATCTTCAGAATCCAGCTTGGCTCACTAATAACCAGTTTAGCTCCTTTAATATAGGACTCCAGGGAGAAGATAGAACCTATAAAAGCGAGTTAGAGAGTGGATCAAAAAAGACTGGAAGTATCAAACATATGGTTTTTTTTGTCCCCTTATTAAACGGTAAATGGGGTTCCGCCTTTTCCTTACTCCCTTTCAGCTCTGCAGACTATCGACTTTCAAGTAGTGCTGAAATCATTAATACAATACCAACGGAAACTGCAAACAATACATTTATTGGAAATGGGGGCCTTTCTCAATTTGCCTGGTCAAATGGATTCCGTATTTTTCAATCCACCAGCATAGGTTTTAATTTAATGTATGTGTTTGGAGCTATCGAAAGAGAAATTCAGAGTTCTCTGGCTTCAGACTCAGGTAACATTGGATACTTTACCAAATTATCAAACAATGAAACATACAAATCAGTACTGTTTTCCATTTCCGTAGCTCATAAAGTTACTTTTAACGAAAAAAATGAAATGAATTTTGGACTTACCTATCGGGATTCGGGTCAACTTAAAGGTTCAAAAAATTCATACCTATCGCGTTATTTAGAAAATAATTTTACGCAAGTGGGATCACCCATACCTATATCTAGTGAAGAAAGTATCCTCTTCAATTTACCCCAAAAATTAAGCTTTGGTATTTCCTATGGATTATCCGATAAGTATAGAATTGGACTAGACATCAACCTAGCCAACTGGACTTCGAATGAATTTAATAATACATCGATCCAAAATACGCAAGAGTTTATTCTTGGAGGTGAAATAACACCTGATAGTAGGAATGTTACCAGTTATTTAAAGAGGGTAACTTACCGCTTTGGCGTTAACTATGGTAAATTGCCTTATTTAGTTCAAAACTACAGTATTAACGAGTTTGGCATTAATTTTGGAGCTTCATTCCCTGTGGCTGGTTTATCAACACTAGATTTTGCCATTAAATTTGGTGAAAGAGGGACCATTGAGAATGGTCTTATCAATGAGTCTTTTACACAAATTGTTTTGGGTTTGACAATTAATGAAAAATGGTTTATAAAAAGAAAATACAATTAATTAATCCGATTGAAGAAAATGAATAAATTAACAATTAAGACATTCCTATTAATAAGTTTAGTAAGTACAAATATTTTTAGCCAGTCAGGTTGGAATTGGGGTGAACAAATTGATGTTGCAAAAGAGAAGAATGCCATCTATACTGATTTGGTCAAAGTAGGAAAATATAAGGGAGCAATAGAGGCGCACACTTGGCTTATAGAAAACGCACCTGATTTAAATGAATCTCTTTACCAAAATGGTACGAAAATTTATAGTGGGTTAGCAAATAAAGAGACAGATAAAGTTCAGAAAGCCACTTATCAAGCAAAAGCCTTGGAAATGTATGATTTGAGAATTAAATATTTCGGCAATGAAGCCTCAGTTTTGAACCGTAAAGCTTTTCCTGCCTACAAATTTTATAAGGGAGATAAATCAAAATATAATGAGTTGTTGGGTTTATTCGAAAAAACTTTTAGCCTTAATGGTGCCGATTTCTTGACCAATAACTTTGTTGCTTACATGGATGTCGTACGCAGGTTCAAAGCCACTGGAGGAATGATCTCTGATGAAAAAGTGTTGGATATTTATACAAATCTATCTGATGTTTTAGATGATAAAATCGCCTCCTCAAATAAACCAGCTTCTCTACAAAAAGTAGCTGAAAATATTGATAAACTATTAACATTAACCATTGATTTAAGTTGTGATTACGTTGAAAGTTTATTGGGCCCAAAGTTAGCAGAAACAGGAGATCTAAAAATCGCCTCAAAAATATTTAAACTTATGCTTCAAAATAAATGCACGGATAGAATTTTAGCTTTTGAAGCGGCAAAAATTGTAAATCAAAATTCTCCCGATTATGCCATATCAAAATTCCTAGCCTCACGTGCTTCAAAAGAAAATGATCGAAAAAGTGCAATTCAGTACTATAACCAAGCCATATCGCTTACAAAAGATGCAACTAAAAAAGCAGAAATTTATTTAAGCTTAGCCAAAATTGATTATAAAGCTGGTTTGAAAAGTAATGCGAGAAATAATTGCAGAAAGGCGCTTGCAGCTGATCCTTCCATTAGTGAAGCCCATGTACTCATAGGAAACCTATATCTTTCAAGCTTTGAAGAATGTAAGCAAGGAGAATATAAAACAGTCGACTATTCCATCTTTATCGCAGCTCATAATGCTTTTAAAAAAGCTGGGGATTACCAGAATATGAAAAAGTCAGAAAGCTTATTCCCATCTATCACCGATATTTTCACAGAAGAATACACAGAAGGTCAATCTATTAAAATTGACTGTTGGATTAATGAAAGTGTTATACTCCAAAAGAGACCTGAAAATTAGATTTCATTCAAGAACGAGTTTGTATCATTTTTTTACTCGTTTTAGTATTTTAATAATTCTTGATATCGTTGGACAAACTTCTTGCGAGAGCAGAAAAGAATTGCTCAACAAGGAAATATACAACGGCCCCATTATGGAAATGGCAAATATAAATACCATGATGACTGACTCAGGTAAGTTAGTCCTACGTCTAAGCGCTCCTGATCAATTACAATTTCGAAATGGTAATAAAAGTTGGCCTACTGGACTAGTTTTAGAGTATTATTCTGCGCCTGAGAGTCCCGTTTTTACTTTTCGTTCAAACTTGGCCGATTTCAATGCTAAGGAAAATCTATATAAAGGAGAGGGAAATGTAATAGTTAAGAATATGGAAACTGGCGATGAACTCAATACAGAATTATTATTTTGGAGCCCTGGGGAAGAAAAATTTTATACCGATAAATTTGTCACTATTATTTCGGAAGGTGAAGTTCATACGGGTAAAGGCTTATCTGCCAATCAAGATTTTTCATCCTATAAAATCTTAGAGCCTGCTGGAACGATCAAAATAGAAGAAGATGAAATATAACTTATACTGATCGTAGATTTGACTCAAACAAACGCAATTATTTTTTACTCCGCCATAGGATTTTTCCTTATTGGAATTTATGAAGCCTTCTTTTTGGGGATCGAAAATTCCTATGGTATCTTCATGTTTAGCATTGCACTCTTATTCTTTTACCACTATAGAAAAAATATGCGGGGAACAAAACCTAAGAAAACGAAAACTGGAATAATAAAAAAATCTAACAACCGATGACAATCGATCCTCTAATAATGGTTTGTACATGTTTAATTTTTTCTGGATTCTTTTCTGGCATGGAAATCGCTTATATCTCTGCAGATAAATTAAGAATTGAAATACTATCTCAAAAAAAAGGATTAATTGCTTCTGCTTTGGGCTATTTTCAAAGACATCGTGCCCGCTTTTTATCAACTACTTTGGTCGGTAATAATTTAGCCTTAGTCTTGTACGGAATCCTTATGGCAAATTTACTGGAGCCTAAAATTATCAATATCCTTTCCAATTGGATAGATAGTCCAATCATTGTATTGATAATACAAACATTGATCGCAACATTGATCGTATTAATCACTGCCGAATTCCTTCCAAAAAGTCTTTTTTTGTTAAACCCTGACGCCTTGCTTCGAATATTTTCTCTACCCATGATTGGACTATACATATTAATGTCTCCATTAGTTTGGATGGTTGAAACCATTTCAAAATTCATTGTTACTCGAATTTTTCAACTTTCCTACGCTGAAAATCAATCCTTATTTGCCCTGACCGATCTCAACAATTATGTGAAGAATAATACGGAGCATTCTGAAATACAAAATCAAGAAATCGATGTAAAATTTTTTAATAATGCAATTGAATTCAAAGAAATCCAGGTTCGAGAATGTATGATTCCTAGAACAGAAATTATCGCAGTCGACATTAATGATAGTTTAATTAAACTTAGTGACGCTTTTATTGATAGTGGCCACTCCAAAATCGTAGTATACAAAGAGAATATTGACAATGTTATTGGATATTGTCATTCTTTAGAAATGTTTAAAAAACCGAAATCCATAAAAGACCTTTTAACTGCAATATTAATAGTTCCAGAAACGATGCCAGCTAATGAACTTTTAGTCAAACTCATTGCTGAACAGAAAAGTTTGGCGATAGTAGTAGATGAATTTGGTGGTACGGCAGGTTTGGTAAGCATAGAAGATGTCATGGAGGAAATATTTGGTGAAATAAGAGATGAGCATGACGATGAATTTCTAATTGAACAAAAAATTGCAGAGAATATTTTCCTTCTGAGCGCACGATATGAAATAGATGCCCTCAACGAAAAATATAATTGGTCATTACCTGAGGGGGATTATGATACCTTAGGAGGGCTTATTCTGGCTAAAAATGAGGATATCCCTGCCATCCAAGATGAAATTGGTATCGGCCATTTTCTTTTTCAAATTATCACCATGGAGGACAATAGAATCGATCAAGTCCGACTTACAATACAAAATTATAAGGACCCATTGTAAATCAATGGTTTAGATCGTTTTTATATTCCATTCAAAACGCTATTTTTGCGTTCCTTATTTTAAACAAAAAAATAATATGGCGTTGATTAATACTCTTAGACAAAAAGCTGGTAAAATCGTTGTCGCTTTTGTTGCTTTCTCTATGTTTTCATTCATTCTCACGGATTTGTTTCAAGGAAATTCTTTTTTTAATGGTGGCTCTAATGAGATTGGTGAAATCAATTCTTATACCATTAGCTATCCTCAATTTCAAAAAAAAGTTGACGAACTTTCTCAAAATTTTCAATTGAATACTGGTAGAAGCCCATTATCAGAAGATTTGGAACAAATCAGACAGCAGGCATGGCAACAATTTATTATTGAGAATGTATTTAATGAACAGTATGCTGCTTTGGGTTTAGATGTTACTACTCCCGAACTTATAGATATGGTTCAAGGAGTAAATATTCATCCTCAAATTAGACAAATATTTGCTGACCCTAATACAGGAGTTTTTAATAAGCAAAATATTATTAGCTTTTTACAACAACTAAACAATGCCCCACCGCGGCAGAGACAATCATGGCTCACTTTTGAAGCTTCTCTACCCGCAACAAGGAGATTAACCAAATACGAAAATTTATTAGCACTAACTAAATATGCTAACATTCATGAAGCCAAAGCAGCCTACAAAAAAAATGCAAATCTTACTGCTGAATATCTATATATTCCTTTCTTCTCTGTAAACGATTCACTAGTGACAGTAACGGAATCAGAAATTGAATCCTATCTCCGTAAAAATGCAGATGAATACAAAAGAGATGCTTCTAAAGATGTCAAATATGTAATCTTTCCCATTACTCCATCCCCAGAGGACACCGCCTTTATAAAGGAAGAAATGATGGCCATTCGGGAAAGCCTAATATCTGGACATAATGATTCTATCTTCGCCGAAATCAACTCTGATGGAATTACTCCCTTTGGAACCTATAATCCTAATAATTTGCCGTCTTGGTTAAATTTAGATCCAAAAGCTCTAAAGGTGGGTTATGTATCTGATCTCCTCTTGGCCGATAATGCTTTTAGTATTTATAAAATAAGTGATATTCAACAAGGAGATGAATTCTATTTGCGAGCAAGCCATATTTTGTTTACTATAAAAAATGAAAGTAGTTCAGCTAAGGCCCAAGCCAAAAAAGAAGCACAAAATGTCTTAGCCCAAATCCAAAAGGGTGCTGACTTTGCTGAGATGGCCCGCATCCACGGTACAGATGGTACTGCATCTAGGGGTGGAGATTTGGGCTGGTTTGGTGAAAATTCCGATTTTGATGCGAAATTTAAAGAGGTTTCCTTTTCCAAACGAGGTAAGGGACTCGTTCCATATATAATTGAAACCTCATTCGGCTATCATATTATTAAAGTGACAGAGGAGAAAACCAAAACAACTTACAAAATTGCGCAGATTGAAAAAGAGCTATTTTCATCCGATTTAACACTGAACACCATCTATCGGCAAGCAGAATTATTTGCTGCAGAGACCACAAACGAAAGTACTTTCATAGAAACTGCCGCTGAAAAAGGTTATGAGATTCGAGAGGCCTTGAAGGTGCGAAAGAACGATAAATCCATTGGAAGTCTTACAGGTGCTCGAAATGTTGTATTTTGGTTGTTCAATGAGGCCTCCAATGATGAAACTTCTGAAGTTTTTGAGTTAAATGACAGGTATGCTGTAGTCATACAAACTGGAGCACAAAAAGAAGGCACAGCTCAAATAGAGGATGTAGTAAATGAACTAAAAAGAAAAATATTAGATGATAAAAAAGCAGACCTAATTATTTCCCGCCTATCGGAATTAACTGGGTCTTATGATGAAATTAGTACTGCCTATGGCCCTGGAGGGCGAGTGGGAGTAGCTAATCTGAGCTTAAATGAAAATAACATTTCAAACATTGGATTTGCTCCAGTGGCTATAGGTCTCGCTTTTTCCCTTGAGGAAGGAGAGGCAACCCTCCCTTTTAAAATTCAGAATGGTGTGATTATGCTTACGGTCACAACGAAAACGCCATTAGAAGATCTCAATGATTACGAAGCTTATAGAAGCGTTGTTCTCAATGAACAAACAGCAGTGAGAAGGAGAGAAGATCCTTTTACCTATCAAAACATATATAATGCTCTTATTGAATCTGTTGAGATTATAGATAACAGACATAAGTTTTATTAGTAAGAAAAAAACTCTAATGCATAAACCTATCAATAAGGTAGAATTTTTATCTTTAGGTCATGAATTGGGACACTCAACAGTTTAAAGAAAAGCTAGAAGCCAACCATGATTTCCCGTGCTCTTACATGTTTAAGTTTATTGTCCCAATTAGCAACAAAGATGCTCTACTCGATGTGCTACCAAAAGTTGCTGTCAAAATAAAAAGAAGTACCAGCAATAAATTTATAAGTATCACGCTAAGCGTGGAAATTGAATCAAGTGATAAAGTAATTGACATTTATAAACAAGTCTATCAAATAGAAGGCATAATCGCAATATAAATATGTGGAAAGAAAAACATAAAACTCTAACTCGAACTTTTAAATTTAAAAATTTTAGTCAAGCATTTTCATTCATGACGCAAGTCGCCATCGAAGCTGAAAAACTCAATCATCATCCCAACTGGTCCAATGAATACAACGTGGTAATCATCAACCTTTCTACACATGATGCAGATAACACAATCACTGAAAAAGATCGAAAATTGGCAAAAGCCATAGATTGTCTTTTAGAAGATGTTGGATAGTACCGTCCTTTTTCTGGTACCTACCCCTATCGGAAACCTGGCGGACATGACGTTTAGAGCTATTGACATTTTAAAATCTGTAGATCTCATACTGGCCGAAGACACACGTACCAGTGGAATTTTGCTCAAGCACTACGAGATTAGTACACCCATGATGAGTTTTCACGCTTACAATGAACATCAACAAACCAATATCATAATCAAAAAATTAGAAGAAGGCATTAAAATTGCCCTAATCTCTGACGCGGGAAGTCCTGGAATTTCTGATCCCGGCTATTTATTGGCCAAAGGCGCACTTGATGCTAACCTTCAAATAGAAGCCTTACCCGGTCCAACTGCACTTATTCCAGCACTTATTAAATCTGGATTACCTAATAATCAATTTGTTTTTGAAGGCTTTCTCCCTCAAAAGAAAGGACGTTCCTCCAAGATCCGTTCATTAAAGAATGAAAAAAGAACTCTCATCTTTTATGAATCTCCGCATCGCATACTGAAAACATTAATTCAATTTGAAGCTGCCTATGGCAAAGATCGACAAGTTTCTGTTTCCAGGGAATTGAGTAAAAGATTTGAGCAGACCATAAACGGTCCCTTATCTTCGGTACGCGCCCATTTTGAAAATAACAAACCCAAAGGAGAATTTGTCATTGTTTTATCAGGTAATCCCATTTAAATGAACTTAGAAAAAATCATTAAAGAGACCCTGCTAGCTATTCAAAAAACAGGGGAATGGATTCAAAAAGAGGCCAAATTTTTTGACCTCAATGAAATAGTTTTTAAAGGCAAGAATGACATGGTTTCCTACGTAGATAAAGACGCTGAAAAAAAATTAGTTAGAGACTTAAAAAGTATCCTACCAGAGGCTGGTTTTATAACCGAAGAAGGGACCATTGATGATAATCAAAAAAAATTTACTTGGATTGTAGATCCCTTAGACGGCACGACTAATTTCATACACGGATTGCCTATATATTCTATAAGCGTTGGACTTTTACAAGGTACAGATATCGTTGGAGGCATTGTTTATGAATTAAACAAAAATGAACTTTTTTATGCTTGGAAAGGTGGCGGTGCTTTTTTAAACCATAACCCAATCTATGTATCCCCGACAAAGCATTTGTCAAATAGTCTTTTGGCAACTGGCTTCCCCTATTATCAATTCAATAAATTAGATAACTACCTATGCATAATCAAAGATTTAATGATTCACTCACATGGCTTAAGGAGACTGGGTAGTGCTGCGACAGATCTTGCCTATGTAGCATGTGGAAGATATGAAGGATTTTTTGAGTATAACCTAAATGCTTGGGATATTGCAGCTGGAATACTCTTAGTCGAAGAAGCTGGAGGTAATGTAACTGATTTCTCTGGAGGAAATAATGCCCTATTTGGCAGAGAATTGGTCGCAGCAGGAAACATACATGACGGCCTTTTGAAAAGCATAAATAAATACTGGTAGTTTTTTTAAGCTAACTTAAAATGACCAATATTTTTTAACTAAAATAACTTCCCCATTGATCTATTTATATTTAATTTTAAGAAACCCAAAATTAAAAAATCCAGAAAGAAAACATGCCTTCAAATATTCGTGTTTTTCCACTTATTTTTAGCCTCTTCTCATTTCTTGGTATCACATTTGTTTCTGTCAGTCAAAATCAGCCAATAAAACTCTCTGTTAAGGCACAAATCAGCATAATTACCTTTGGCCCTTACCAAGGAGAATTATGGTCTGCTTTTGGTCATAATGGGATCAGGGTCTATGATCCACTGCTCGATATGGACTGGATGTATGACTGGGGTAGATTTAATTTTGAACAACCCAATTTTTTTTGGAATTTTGCACGAGGACAAATGTTTTACAGCATAGGCCGTACCCAAAAATACCCCAATGTAAAGTCCTATTACATTAAACAAAATCGGAGTATCAAAGAACAAATCCTGAACTTAACTGAAACGGAAAAACAGACTTTTTTTAACTATCTGGAGTACAATAATCTCACCGAAAATAGAACCTATCTTTATAATTATGTCTATGACAATTGTGCCACTAAAATTCGAGACATAATTCTAAAAGTAGTCCCCAAAGCGACCTTAGACCTCTCATTTAAAGTTCCGAATAAATCGATCAGAGATCTCATGGATGATTATCTTTCTTACCAACCTTGGGGTGATTTTATTATTGACATCGCCTTAGCGTATCCCATTGATAAGGAAGCTACAGGAAATACCTATCTCTTCTTACCAGACTACGTCTATTTAGCGCTCGAAGGAGGAACTATTGAGAATATAGTTGCACCGCTTCCCTTAATCAAGGACTCCATTATCATCAATGAAATGAAAAATCAAAAAAGAACTGTTAGAACATTTACTCCGTTCAATACTTTTATTCTCCTCTTTTTCATCGTTGGGTTCATTACGAATAAAAACTTTAAAAACAAGAAACGTACAAAATGGATAGATGTCCTATTATTCTCTGTAGTCGGCCTCTTTGGTTGGTGGTTTGTATTCCTCTGGGGAGCTACAACCCATCTTTCTATGTACAACTGGAATTTGTTGTGGGCACTTCCCATTCATCTTCCCTTAATTTTTTGTCTTAATCAAACAAAATGGAGAAAGTCCCTCAGCCGTATCTATAAATTATTTGCCCTTCTCAATGTATTTCTGCTCTTTTTTTGGGCATTGATTCCTCAACCACTTCACCTGGCACTGATTCCCCTGATTCTCACTCTAATACTCAGAAGTTTTTATATCAGTTACGATTTAAATAAAGCGCCTATTAAAAAAAGCTTCTAATCTTAAATCTGGAAAAAGTTGCCTCCTCAAGCATTCATTATTTTTTTAAAGATCAAATAAAATCAGTCATCTTATTGTCGGAATTTTAAATTTTTATTATTAAAATGCATCTAATAATTGAAAAACCCCCTTTGAAAAAAACTTAAAGTATCATAAATGATATCAAGTTTGTCGGCATTGTATAGCATAACATCTCAAAAAAAAAGTGGAAATCTTCAGAAGATTATTCCTTGGTTAAGTTTGTCTCAAATTATCTTATGTTGAAACCAATTTTCACAGAATATCTTTGCGAGATTCAAAAATTGAAATTCTCAGACTTTCATAAAAATTACCATAACGTTGACCTTTTACTATTATTCAAAATCACTTTTTTAAGCTACTTTATTTAAAAATGAATGTAATTCAAAAATCAAAAAACTGGTGGAAAGAAGGTATTGTTTACCAGATTTATCCGAGAAGCTTTAAAGATTCGAACCAAGATGGAATAGGAGACCTCAATGGTATTTTAGAGAAACTTGATTACATCAAAAGCCTTGGAGTAAGTATAATTTGGCTTTGTCCAGTTTATGAATCTCCCAACAAAGACAATGGCTATGATATCAGTGACTATAGGGCCATAATGTCAGAATTTGGCAGCATGGATGATTTTCATAGATTACTTGAAGAAATTCACTGTAGAGGCATGAGAATAATTATGGATCTCGTTGCCAATCATACCTCTGACCAGCATAAATGGTTCTTAGAGTCCAAAAGCTCATTGAACAACCCAAAACGGGATTATTATATTTGGAAAGACCCTATTAATGATAATGTTCCCAATAACTGGAAAGCCTTTTTCAGCGGATCAACTTGGGAATTAGATCCTCAAACGGGACAATATTATTTGCATTCTTTTTTAAAGGAACAACCAGATCTTAATTGGGAAAATCCCGAGGTCAGGAGAGGTATTCATGAGGTCATGAAATACTGGTTGGATAAAGGTATTGACGGTTTTAGGATGGACGTTATCTCCATTATTTCTAAACGCCATTTTAATGATTCCCCTTATGAATCTTTCAATGAAACGGTTGCCAAAGTTTATGCTAATGGCCCTCGTTTACATGAATTTTTAAATGAAATGAATGTGAAAGTCCTTTCAAAATACAATGTGATGACTGTAGGTGAAGGCCCAGGCATCTCTTTAGATAATGCATCTGAGTTTGTCAGTGAGGATCGGGCAGAATTAAATATGATTTTTCATTTTGATCATATGTTCATTGATCATGGTGAAAACGGAAGATTCGATCCCATCCCTTTTAGTAAAAAGCAGTTCAAAGATATCTTCATAGCTTGGGATCGTGCCTTGGAAGGTAAAGGTTGGAGCAGCATATTTTTAGGTAACCATGATTTTGCTAGAATGGTCTCTCGCTTTGGCAATGATGATATTCACCGAGACTCGTCTGCTAAATTATTAGCTACATTACTTATGACGCTAAGGGGAACTCCTTATGTATATCAAGGAGATGAATTAGGAATGGTCAATAACCAAGTAACCCATATTGAAGAATTTGATGATGTTGAAATACGAAGCACTTATCAAGATTGGAAAAATAAAGGAAAAGATCTTGATAAATTTATCTCTATTTCAAATGAAAAAGGTAGAGATAATGCACGAACACCGATGCAATGGGATGCCTCTTCCAATGGTGGCTTTAGCTCAGGTAAACCATGGCTCGCCTCGAACCAAAAATACAATATTATCAATGTTGCCCTTCAAGAGAAAGACCCAAACTCTATTCTCAATTATTACCGTAAATTGATTCAATATCGTAAAGACCACCTAAGTCTGGTTTATGGAACCTTTGAGGTTATTCAAGAGGATCATGGAACCCTTTTTGCCTATTGGCGTAGAGACGATGAAAACTTATTGATAGTTCATAACCTTTCAGATGATAAAAATACGTTGTTCATAGATGCCTCTGTCTCTCTCAAAATAGAAATCTCAAATTACCAAGATTCTCCAAAAGGGCAATTGGAGTATATCCCACTAAGGCCTTGGGAATCTATAATTTATAAGGCTTTCTGAACTAACTCAATTTTTGATTTACAAATCAAGTAAGTTCTTGGCCTTCTTATCAAACTGTGCAAGCACCAAATGAGATTCGAACCCTTTGCTGATCACAAATTGACAAGTTTTCTTTTTTTTGATCAAAAAAAATTCTTCTCCTTGCAATTTATACCACTTCTGATCTATTAATCCACTAATTTTTGATTCATAATCAGATTTTTTGATCATATTCAGTCCTTCTTCAATTTGATATGCGCAAATTTTATGCTTCCTCAACTCTAATGAAATTTTGATCTTCCCCCATTTATTATATGTGAATTTGTCATTAACAAAAGATGAAACGAAACGTTTTTCATTAATGAAGTTAGCTTCTTTCAAGGCTTTTAACACAATCTTTGCTTCTAGAAACTCGAGGCCATACAGCTGCAGTTTAGTTAGCACTTGGTAAGGTGATCTTTCTGCAACTGAGCAATATCTTGCGGCTTTATTTTTCGCTTGTTGGAAATGTTTCGAAGCTTCAGTAATCATTATTTTATATAACCTTTTCGCTTCAAAATAGTTTCAAAGAACTTTACCTCATTGTCACTATTAAAAATCCGATGTGGTAGATAGATCAGTTGTGCCTTGCTCACAAAAAGTATAAAAGCTTCTTTTTGGACACTTGCTCTTTTTATTTGATCCCATTTCATCGGCATCCCTTGTTTTGCACTCAGCTTAACCAAAATCTGTTGGCTAGAAAGCTCATAATTCAGCTTATTAAATAAAAACTTGCTTTGCTCTAATTGCGTAACACCTGCAAATTGCACCAACCAAAAAAGCAAATACAAAGCTAAACCAATCGAAGCACCAATGATCCACCAAGCATTAGGAATAAAAAAAAAGCCTGAGCATAAGGCAAAATATATTAGGAATACCCACCACTGCTGTTTGAGTACCCCTTTCAAGGCTAGGCCAATGTATTTTCCAGCAGATAATTGATATTTTCTAGTTCTTACGATCATTATTTAAATTGCTTTTAAACTCATGTCTAAACTTTTATAAGAATGGGTCAATGCACCAACAGAAATATAGTCAACACCTGTATCAGCAATCTCCGAAATACTCCTTTCAGTAATGCCACCTGATGCCTCAGTCTCATATTTCCCGTCAAGCATGGCAATGCCTTGTCTCACCTGAGACGGCGTCATGTTGTCAAATAAAATACGATTGACACCTCCTTCTTCTATGACCTCCTTAAGTTCTTGTAAACTTCGCACTTCGATTTCTATTTTTAGTTTTTTTTTAACTTTTTTTAAATACGACTTTGTAGATTTTAACGCCTCTGCAATCCCCCCTGCAAAATCTATATGATTATCCTTTAACATAACCATATCGTAAAGACCAAAACGATGATTGATTCCTCCACCGATTTCTACTGCCCATTTTTCAGCAATTCTAAAATTTGGGGTCGTTTTTCTGGTATCAAGCAATTGAGAATAAGAATTTTTAATCAATGATTTTAAATAACGAGTATAAGTTGCAATCCCACTCATACGCTGCATACAATTTAACACTAAACGCTCTGCTCCAAGCAATTGTCTGGCATTTCCCGATACCTTAAACCCTACCTCACCTGGATGGATTTTGTCACCGTCTTTTTTAAATGACTCAAAGAGTATTTCTTTAGAAAACATATCAAAAATCATTTGTGCCATCTCAATCCCTGCAACAGTACCTTCTTCTTTGAACAATAGATATGCCTGACCTTGTTTACCCTCCTTTATGGTTCCCAAAGAAGTATGGTCTCCATCACCATGATCTTCCTTAATGGCAATCCGAATGAATTCGTGCAATTTCTCTTTTGTTAAATAATCAGGAAACATAAGTCAAAAATAGTCTTTATTATCAATCCGCTGAAAAGGATAAGGTAGATAAATAATATTTTCCCTCTTTTTCTTTGAATAATAAATAAACTCGGTATTGCTCTCCTGTGCGTACCTTATAAACACCCATTCGATAGAGCAAGCCATTGGTCATCTTAGGAGGTGTAGTATATTCAAAAGATAATGCTTCATGATTATCAAAAAAAGTTCTCAATGCCTTTTCAGCAGTCGCTTTTTCAGTCAACACAAGGGATTTCCCTCCTAATTGCAATTTTAAGGTTGGATACATCCTACGAACTACCTCTTTCGAAATATTCATACTTAGGGCAATCCCTAAATCTTCTAACATTTGATCTTGTGATAAACTTTGCGTAAAAAAAACAAAATTTAAGATCCAACCAATCAACATAATTCTCATATAAATAAAAGGAAATTAAAAATGCATAAGAGCAAATGTAAATTACAAAAAAATCACTTAGGAGCAAGCTCTTAGCGTATATTTGCCAAATGAAAAAACGTGTTATCCTAATGATTCTTGATGGCTGGGGCATCGCCACACATAAAGAAGCCTCTGCAATAGATGCAGCAGCTACCCCATTTATAGATGGCTTATACGAGAAATACTCCCACAGTACCTTAGAAGCATCAGGCATTGCCGTAGGACTCCCCAAAGGACAAATGGGTAACTCCGAAGTTGGCCATATGAACATAGGTGCGGGAAGGGTCGTTTTTCAAGATCTAGTGAAAATAAATATTGCTGTAGAAAAGGGTATCTTAGGAGAGGAAAAAACCTTAGTTGATGCCTTTGATTATGCTAAAGAAAACCAACGTGCCATCCACTTTATAGGTTTGGTATCAAATGGGGGTGTTCATTCTCATTTGGATCACCTCAAAGGATTAATTAAAGCCGCTCATAGAAATGATTGCTCAAAAGTATTTGTTCACGCTTTTACAGATGGACGTGATTGCGATCCAAAAAGTGGTTTGACCTTTATCAATGACCTTTTGACTTACTTAAAAAAATACGTGGGCTCTATCGCCTCGGTAGTGGGTCGTTATTATGCCATGGACCGAGACAAAAGATGGGAGCGTGTCAAGGTCGCTTACGAGGCCTTAGTAAAAGGTAAAGGAACAAAAACAACAGATGTGACCTCGGCTATTGAAGCTGCTTATGCCAAAGACATCACGGATGAATTCATGCCTGCTATAATTGCAACAGATACTTCGGGACAACCCATTGCAAAAATTAATCAAGGTGATGTCGTGATGTGTTTTAATTTTCGTACTGATCGAGGAAGAGAAATTACCGAAGTGCTCACCCAACGTGATTTCCCTGATAAAGGCATGTATAAAATGTCTTTATATTACCTCACCATGACCAGCTATGATGATTCCTATAAAAACATTAAAGTCGTCTTCAGAAAAGATAACCTATCAAATACTTTAGGAGAGGTACTCGAAAAGGAAGGTAAAAATCAAATTAGAATCGCTGAAACTGAAAAATACCCACATGTTACATTTTTCTTTTCAGGAGGAAGAGAGAATGCCTTCAAGGGTGAGAAAAGACTGCTATGCCCTTCCCCTAAAGTGGCTACTTATGATTTACAACCCGAGATGAGTGCCAAAGACATAGAAAAAGCCATCATTCCTGAATTAAACAATCAATGGCCCGATTTTGTCTGTTTAAATTTTGCAAATCCCGATATGGTCGGTCATACAGGTGTTTTTGAAGCAGCCGTTAAAGCTTGCGAAATAGTAGATGATTGTGCTAAAAAAGTGGTTATTACAGCGCTAAAAAAAGGTTATACTACACTAATCATCGCAGACCACGGAAACTCAGATTACATGATTAATGATGACGGAAGACCACATACAGCACATACCACCAACTTGGTACCTTTTATTGTGGTAGACCCTCATTTCACATCCCCAGTAAAAGATGGAAAACTTGGGGATTTAGCTCCCACAATATTAAAATTAATGGGTATCAAAATCCCCAAAGAAATGACTGGAAAACTCCTTTACTAATATGAAAAATCTATTGTACTTGCTTATCGTATTTTATGAATTTGGATGCTCAGGCGCCCAAGAAAGTTTTAAAAAAGAAAAATACTTCTCCATCGATTCATTAATTACTGCACAAATTTCTTTACTCGAGTTAAACCAAAATCTCCTGACCAAAACAATTCAAATAGATGAAAATATAGAAACTCAATTGCTCTCAGCTCAAGACATTGATTGGCAAAATGAACTTAAAATTTTCAGCCTCTTAGAGCTAAATAAATCTATATTTATTGGCTCTTTAGATAAAAAAACTGAGCAAAAAAGCACGTTTTACCTCCCAAAAAAAAATATGAAATTCCCATTTAAATGCCTTAAAATTACCAAATCAGAAGGGAAGTTGAAATCTGTTAATGGATATTATCTGGACGATAAGGCTAACGTAATCTATACCTCAGAAAAAAGTTTTAAAATGAATTTTAATGAAGGTTTATTAACAAATTTTGAGATTTCGGGCAGTCAAAAAATGATCTTCACAGACGATACCAAATTCAAGATTAAAGGTACAATCAATTAGACTAATTTTTTTTGTTTTTTATTGTGCTTGATTGGCCCAGAAGGCCAATCCACTCCAGGGGGTAGATCTAATGTAGGCCCTTTTTCATAATCAAAAAGCGAACCTCCATCTCCATCCTGATTAGTTTGATTGAAAGATCTACACCATCCAGATCCCCGAAGGATAATTAATAATAAAATTAAATAAGTGAGTAAGCAGAGTAATAAATCAATGAAAAATGGATTCATTGTTTTAAATTAAATTTTAGAATTAAGTTCAATTTACTAATTTAATACGTACCAAAAAAAAGAAAAAGTCTATAGTTAGATAAAATATTATTTAACTCCTATCTCATTCCCTTTCCAGCCGTTGCGCTTTAAATGTTTGTCGTGGTTTAATACAGACTCCTCCAATGATTTTTTATAATCATCTAATCTATCCGCTACTCCGTTTTCGAAAGCACCTATAATCTCTGCAGCTAAAATTCCAGCATTTTTAGCCCCATCCAGAGCAACTGTGGCCACAGGTATGCCACCTGGCATTTGTAAAATTGAAAGGACTGAATCCCATCCATCTAATGAATTCCTTGATTTGATGGGAACCCCGATGACCGGCAAACTCGTCAAAGAGGCTACCATCCCTGGCAAATGTGCTGCCCCTCCAGCACCGGCTATAATGACTTTAAGCCCTCGCGATCTGGCACTTTGTGCATATTCCATCATTT
>CAJWQD010000022.1 GCA_913045135.1 uncultured Flammeovirgaceae bacterium
TGGCGTATACATAGTTGAATTTGGATATGGAAATGGTCATAATTATGCATTAATATTTTTGATTCAACAGTGAGCTTTGCCACTCGATTTATAGAACCCATTTCTAGTTATCAACCTCTGTAAATATAGAATACTCTAGGTGAACAAAAATGGGTCGGAAATTGAATTTTATGGAGGATATTTTTTAGATAGTATAAAGGGACTATAGCGGTAAGAATTATGAATATCGTGATTAATTTTGTGTGGAAATCCAACATTTTCCTGATTGCTCAAAAAACCTCAATTTTTATCAGTTACATTTAAGCAGAGAAGCCGGGTTCTTTCACCTGGATGCATAAATTTGGGGGTTTTAAGGGATTTAAATTTTTTTGAACCTTTTTCGTAAAATGATCATTAATGATATATGAGAATAATTGTATTTCTTTTTTCTACATCGTTTCTCTTTTCAATTCTCATTTCCTGTAATGAACAAAGAAACCACAAGCTTTTAGTTTTATACCAAGAAGGTGAACTGAATAATGATTTAAATAGTGAATGCATACGGATACTACAAGAAAGTTCTTTCGTCTTTGATATCATAGATCCAAAGAGCTACAGATTGGGCGATTCTTTGTGGCAAAATAACGCATTAATTATACTTTCAGATCTTCAAACTCTCAATCCACAATGGCAATCAGATATAGAACGATATGTTCAAACGGGAGGAACACTTCTGATACCGGCTGATTCTTTCAATTCATATCATTGGCCTTGGTTGCACCAAGCACAAATTAAAAATGAGAAGTATTTTGATGGAGGGAAGATTGATTTTTTTCAAGATTCTACTAATTTCAAAGCATTATTGAAAACTGCCTTCGAGATAATGAGTATTCAAGCTGATCAAGTGAAATCTAGTCAAGCTCCCAGTAACAGCAGATTCACAAAAATAATTTTAGATGCAGAGGTCAATGAGCCTATGGAGCTCGCCGTCCTTCCAGGCGGTCGTGTATTATTTATTGAAAGAGAAGGTAATTTTAAAGTATATGATCCCGAGATGCGGACGACGAAGTTATTGCATGCTTTTGATGTAAGTACTGAGGGGAACTATGAAGACGGAATGCTTGGTTTAACCATTGATCCGAATTACGAGGAAAATAACTGGATATACATTTATTATTCACCGAAAGGTGGGCGCCCAAGACAAAATCTCTCGAGATTTGTTTTGGCATATCAAGATAGCCTCATACTGCAGAGCGAAAAAGTCATACTTGAGGTGGCCGTCCAACGTGAAACTTGCTGTCATTCAGGAGGGTCCATTTCTTTTGGACCTAATGGAAATTTATTTTTAAGTACCGGGGATAATACAAATTCCAAAGAATCAGATGGGTATTCCCCTTTGGATGAGAGAGTGGGTCGATCTCCATTTGATGCACAAAAAGGAGCTTCAAACACTCATGATCTCCGGGGTAAAATATTAAGGATAACGCCAAAGAGAGATGGTACTTATACAATTCCTAAAGGGAATTTATTTTCTTTAGATGGTTCTGAGGGACGTCCGGAAATTTTTGCTATGGGCTGTAGAAATCCCTTCAGATTCTCAGTTGACCAAAGGACTGGATATGTATATTGGGGAGATGTGGGTCCTGATTCTGGAATTGATAGTGAACTTGGACCCCAAAGTTATGATGAGTGGAATCAAGCAAAATCTCCGGGCAACTATGGATGGCCTTATTTTGAGGCCAATAACAAAGCGTATTCCATGCTTGACTTTGCAACTAAAAAAATTGGTCTGCCGAAAAATCCTCTACATCCGCTTAATGACTCTCCTAACAACACTGGTGCTAGGGTATTGCCACCCGCGAGACCTTCCATGATTTGGTATCCTTATGGGGTATCAGACATATGGCCAATGTTGGGTAAAGGATCACGTAGTGCCATGGCAGGTCCAATATATTATGAGCCTACTACACCTTCTCGGACTGCTTTCCCAGGATATTATAATGGCAAATTATTTATTTATGAGTGGGCAAGGAATTGGATAAAAGTGGTGTCTTTTGATGACGACTGGAATGTAATAAAAATAGAGCCTTTCTTGTCGAATGAAAAATTTAATAAGCCGATAGATATGGAGTTTGATCGGGATGGAAATATGTATTTACTTGAATACGGCGCTAATTACTTTGCCAATAATATTGAAGCTAAGCTTGTCAAAATTGAATATAATAGAGGCAATAGAGTGCCTTACGCAGTTATTCAAGCAACGAAAACAAAAGGATCGGCACCCTTTAGCGCAACCTTTTCTGCTAGTCAATCCTATGATTATGATCTCAATGATACATTAGTTTTTGATTGGAATTTAAGCGACGGGCGCAAATTTAAGGGTGAAAGTATTAGTTTGACAATCGATTCAATTGGGGTTTATGAAATTGCCTTGAACGTTACAGATCGTGATGGAGGAACGGCGACCTCATTTTCACAGATTACAGTGGGAAATGCACCTCCAGAAATCTCTTTAAAATTAGAGGGTAATGAGTCGTTTTATTTTGGTGAAAGCAAACGGAATTATAATATTCAAGTTACTGATTTGGAAGATGGATCATCGTCCTCAGGAACGATAAATTCTGATGAGGTAAAAGTTAATTTTACTTATTCAGCCGGTGTTCACGATTTGGCTCTTCTCGGAGAAGCCTTCTATGCAAATGTTATCATATCAGAAGGAAAACAACTGATTGAGAATAGTGATTGTAGTTCATGTCACGCCATGGAGACAGCTTCAATTGGACCTGGCTTTAAACGAATTGCTGAGAGGTATAAAAGCACCTCATCAAACATTTCAAGGTTGGCTTTGAAAATCATACAAGGAGGTAATGGAAATTGGGGCCATAGTTTGATGGCTGCTCACCCAGATTTATCAGTCAATGATGCTGAAAGTATGGTTGAATATATTCTTTCTGTGAATAACAACCACAATGAACCTAGCTTGCCTTTGGCTGGAAAATTTTTGTTAAGTGAATCTCAAGACATAACTGAAAAAGGTTTGTATGTTATGTCAGTTAGTTATGAAGATCATGGCTACAAAGGAATTCCTTCCATCGAGGCTTCAAAAATACAATTTCTAAGAGCTCCCTATATACAAGCTGAGGACTATGATATTTTTAAAAACGTAGAACAGCAAAGACCATTTGGTGGATCTTTCGCTTTTGTAAGTAGCTTGAGACATGGGTCATATGTTGGATATGAAAATATAGACTTGCATGGTGTGAACGAAATTTTGCTCAAAGTAATGCCAATCTCTGGAGGCAAAATAGCTCTTTTTCAAGGTGGATTAAAGGGAAAGCCTCTGGCTGAATTATATATCCCTAGTTCTGACAAAAATCCAAGTTGGGAGGAAGAAAATTTCAGTGAATATAGTTTTATCGTTAATAATTCAAAAGAAGGTTCAGATGTCCTATTCTTATTGTTCACAGATGCTGGTGATACCAAAGTTGATATGAATTTAGATCAAATTGTTTTCAAGCAGAAATAATATTGTGCTGTTCCAATAGGTTCTTGGCTCAATTGGTATAATACATATATTTGTTATACTAAAATTATATTAATTTTTCCTAGTGAAAAAGAGGTCTAGCTGTGCGCTTTTCTTTGCGTTGACCAGTAATCATTATCAAATGTCTGAGAATAGAGATTTTTATCGGAAGATAAAGAAGCGATTCTTTAAATGGGATATATGATTCTCTATTTTATTGATTGAAGCGAGTAAATATTAAGTTAGTTTAGTAGTAGAATAGTCTATATTGATTTAATGGACCAAAGGGTCAAATTATTTCAACTTCAGCTATTTATATGAAATCACCTTTCGTTAAGGATATTTTTAATAGAGTACAGTCTTTTACTGATAATTAAGCTATCAATGATTATACGTGCCTATCTGCTCGATTGAAGAGTTGATAAGTAAGGGTAAATTGATCTGAGCAGGGATTAATATCGAAATTCATTAATTCAAACTTGGTATATCATTGCATTTATGTTCATACCTGCACCTACAGAGGCAAATATGATTTTATCACCTTTTTCAATTTGATGTCCATCTAATTCGTTTTTTAAAATGAGATCGAGCAGAGTTGGAATTGTAGCGACTGATGAGTTGCCAAGCCAAGAAATAGTCATTGGCATTACATCAACAGGGACAGATAAATCACCTTCAAGTTTATATAGTCTGTTGAGAATGGCATCATCCATTTTTCCATTGGCCTGATGTATGAGTACTTTTTTTATGTCACTGAGTAAGATACCACTTTTATTTAGGCAAGCTTGAATGGCTTTAGGCACATGGTTTAAGGCATATTGATATAGTTTCCGACCATGCATTTTTAAATAAATGCCTTTTTTGGTACCATTTTCCGGTAAATAAGAATCTCCCATAAAAAGCATTTCTGAATGCTCTAAAGTATCTGATCGTGTTTTGTGAGTTAAAATACCAGTTGGTGTATTACTTTTTTGAGAAGTCAATAAGGTAGCTCCTGCACCATCAGCATAGATCATGCTATCTCTATCATGAGGGTCTGAAATTCGAGAAAGTATGTCTGCTCCAATCACTAAAACATTATGGGCCTCTCCTGATTTGATGTAATAATCTGCTTGTATCATAGCCTGGAGCCAACCAGGACATCCAAAAAGAAGGTCATATGCGACCGTATTTGGATTTGCAATATTTAATTTTTTCTTGACTCGAGCGGCTAGACTTGGAAGAATATCTACTCCTGTATTACCATATCTTAGCTCACCAAAATTTTGAGCAAAAATAATATAATCAAGAGACTCACGCTCAATTCCAGATGAATTTAATGCATCCTCAGCAGCCAACCAACCAAGATCGGAAGTAGTTAAGTTATTATCTGCAAATCGTCTTTGGTTGATGGTGGTAATTTGCTCAAACTTTTCTATTATTTCAATGTTAGAATGAGAAAATGCCTTCCCGGAAGCATCTGTAAAATGATTATCTAAAAAGACTTCGTTGGGTATGATATTTGTCGGAATGTATTTACCTGTGCCGCAAATAACACTGTATATTTTTTTTGACATGCCTATTAGACTTTGTGTAACCTTAAAATAGCTTTTTTAGGTTAATTCAATACTAATTCTAACGCTAAATTAGTATAAAAAACCTAATTATTTTAAAATAGATCTGTCTATGTTGATTAATATTTATAAATAATCATAATTGATTTTATAATGGAAATTCTTTTAAGTACTCAGCCACATGAAATCCTCTTTTCCTGATTTTTTGGGCCTGTTTAGAATGTTTATTTAATCCGGCATTTGTGTGATTTAGATGAATGAAGTGAATTTTGTTTCTTTCTTTAGAGGGCATTGAGGAAAATAAATCCATTGTTTCATTAATAAAAGGATGGGGAATTTCTGAAATATTTCTATGTTTGATTTCATCGCTTTCTAAGAAGCTCCCATCAATGAAAGCATAATTAACAAGTGTTATTTTTTCTATGATATCTTCTTCCCACTTATTCCATTTATCAATATCAGGAATGAACAGCGCTGTTTTATTTGGGCCTTCGATTTGATAACCTACCGTTTCTGAAAACTCATCGCGGTGAGGGACCAAAAAAGGTTTGACTTTTATTAGAGGATTAATATGAAAATAAGCCTTATTTACTAACGGCTGAATTTCAATGTTTTTTTCATTTATTAATTGATTCCAAGGTCCATTTTTCTCTAAAAAAAGTTGCATTTTAGGCATTGCGAAAACTGTTGTTCGGTGGCTGTTAAAAGCTTCTTTACCTAGGTACATGAGTCCTGTGTAATGTCCAATGTGCGCGTGCGTTAAAAATATGCCATTGGGTATATTTTCATTTTGGAACGGAGTAAACATTTGTAATGCTTTTAGCTGCTCTGGGAAATCTGGTGTGGCTTCAAAAAGGAAGCTTTGCTCATTAATAGGATCAACCAATCCTAAGCAGGTTACTTTTCTTTTAAGATTTGGATTTTCCCAAAGTGCGGCACAACAAGATTTATTACATCCAATATGAGGGGAACCTCCATCTTGAACATTACCCAGAATAACCAGAAAAGGAGTTGATTGCCTATGAGAATCTATTTCAGGCTTTATTAGTACATCCAAAATTTGTATACCGATAAAAGACAAAAAAATGATAATTGACATATTTAAGTAATTTTAAGTTTTGGAGATATAACTAATTAAAATAAAGGCATAAAAAAAGGAGTAGTTTCAAACTACCCCTTAAACTTAAATAAACAAGAAGAAATTATTTTAATGATATGGGCTTATTGTAGATTTTACCATTTGTATATAGCTGGACGGTGTAATCGCCTGAACTGAGTTGAGAAAGATCAAAGGATTGACCTAGATTAACACTTCCAGACAGCTTTTTTTCTGAGATTATATTATGTTCTTCATCAATTATTGAAATTTCCAACTTTTCATTGTTCAAGGCAAGTAAGCTAACATTAAGTTGTTTATTCTTCAACATTATCTGAGGTTTGAATGTTGTATTTTTGTCTTCATTAGTCGTAACCACTCTGCCTTTACTTTTGGTTAAGATTGTAGTCACAATTTTGTAATTGTCTTCTATTCGTAATTTGTAATTCCCATCGGGCAATTCCGTTAAGTTTAGAGAGCGTTGGAATATATCGGTGCTCGCGATATTTTCTTTGTAGAGTATTTCTCCTCTTTGATTCAGTAATAGGCATTTTGTATCATATTTGACATCTGATAACTGAATAACGAATGAATAATTATTTGAAGAAATAATTTCTAAATCAACAAGGTGGTCAGCTTTTGTCAAATTGACTAATAATAGGAAGTATATAATGGATATTTGGATCTTTAAGTGTTTCATGTTAAAATCATTTTATGGATAAATATTAAAACAAAATTATTTGGTTGATGTGATATATAACACATCATAATTTTCCAATTTATGTTATATTTTAACAATTTTTATTGTTAAAATATAAAATAATGTTAATAATGAATATATATGTGTTAATTTAGCATCAAATGAAAAGTCACCTTTTAATGAATTTCTATGATTTTTACGAATCCTAAATTTGAAAAGATCAGCACTCCACATGGGGGATCTATTTTAATAAGAAAATTTTCACATATACCCCGAGATACTCGTGCTTATTGGCACTATCATCCTGAATTGGAGTTAGTGTATGTACGTGGAGGTAGTGGAAAACGGCATGTAGGAAGTCATTTATCTTATTTCCAGGAGGGGGAACTTGTTTTGATTGGTTCTGATCTCCCCCATCAAGGATTCACCAATAGGTTGAGCGGACATAGTTGTGAAACTGTTGTTCACTGGTCGGCAGATTTTTTAGGTTCTGATTTTTTTGACGTCGCGGAAATGGCACCTATCAAAAGGATGTTTGAGTTGTCTAGAAAAGGGTTGGCCTTCACGGGAAAAATCAAATTGGCCGTTGGTACTAAATTAGAAAGGCTTTATGAGTTAAATCATTTTAAACAAGTGACAAGATTATTGGAAATACTTAATGAGTTAGCCTTGTCCGATGAATACATTATTTTGAATGCTGATGGCTTTTCTTTTGAGATAGAGGGACAAGATAATGATCGTATTAATATGGTTTTTAATCATGTGCGTGAGCATTTTCAAGAAGTGATTACCTTGAACGATATTGCCGATTTAGTAAGTATGACCGAACCTTCTTTTTGTCGTTATTTTAAGAAATTAACGAGTAAAACCTTTGTTCAATTTTTAAACGAATATCGACTGGTTCATGCATCCAAGTTATTAGCAGAAAAAAAAATCAATATAACTGAAGTATGTTATGAAAGTGGATTCGGTAATTTCTCTCATTTTAACAAGCAGTTTAAGATATTTACTGGTAAAACACCTTCCCGATATAGACAAGATTTAAAACAGATAATTCAATAGAATAAGATTATTTAGTTCTAAAGATACATATTGCGCTGATGAACTCTGTAAAATTGAGATTATCTGCTATGATTGTTCCATGAAAGGGTAGAAATTTGAGAATTGTTAATACTTAATTTAACCTTAGCTTTGCTTGAAAATAATTGATTGTTAAAATGGATTTGTTTTTAGTCATTTGTGGAGCGTTGATTTCAGTTATGAATCCTTTAGGGTCTGTGCCTATTTTTGTAGGATTGACGCAAGAGCAAACTACACTCGAAAGGAACAAAATTGCTTTTTGGGCTTCTTTCAATGTTTTTGTCATATTATTGATCTCTTTTTTTGCAGGTAAATTCATTTTAATATTTTTCGGTATTACTCTTAATTCATTAAAAATTGCAGGGGGATTAATTATTACTTTTTCAGGGTTTTCTTTATTGACAGGAGCCTTTGCTAAATCCAAAGGAATGAGTAAGATCTCAGTTCAAGAAGATATCAACACGAGATCAGATATTTCGTTAACCCCATTGGCGCTTCCTATGATTGCGGGACCTGGGACTATTTCATTATTGATTACTTTCAATCAAGAACATACAGGTTTGGAAAATGTCATAATCATCTTGGGGGCTATAGCTATTTCAACACTTTTCGTTTTCTTAATACTCAGAAGTTCCTTTATCATTGTTAGAGCAATGGGTGCCTCAGGTATCAATGCATTATCCAGAATTATAGGATTTATTGTGATCGCTATTGGCATTGAGTTCATTACGGGTGCGTTAATTAGTATTTTTTATATCAAATAGATTTATTTTCATTTTAATCTGGTATTTTTCCAGAGGTACCGTTATTCCCTTATTTGGGAAAGGGAGTATAGAACGAAGAAGCTTATTTAGACATTCATTGATTTAATTCTCATCACTTATATTAACTTGTTTCCTCTCAAATCTAAGTTGTAAAGGAAAAGATTAATTAATATGCTTTAGTATGACTTTTCCTAGTGGAAATACCAAACTTAGTTATAGTAAAATAAATCTATGGGATTTGTTTCGCTTAATTTTCTTAAAATTTAGAAGAATGATTTAAATAGTTGTGATTTTAATTTTTTCTATAATTATAGAGTTAAAAGGATTTTCTAATTCATTCATCATATTTTTACTTTAGATATATAAAATCTATCCAGTCTTGAGTCACATGAAAAACTGAGTCTCTTTCTGTGATTCTAGTTTTGAGTCACAAATATGAAAAAAATATGGATTACAATGGCTCTTTGCTGTTAAGAAAATTACGCCTGATTCCAAAAGATCACTCAAAAATACGTCAGGGAGTATTAGTAAATGATCTAAGTCAACGGCTATCATTAGTAATAATATGAACTAAACGAAATGCAATTCGTATGGCAAAAAAGTCTAAGCAAGCCTGGAGCATAAATATTTAACAATTAATGGATAACGATTTGTAGTAGAAAGTATTTATTTTTTCGACAAATGATTTATTTTCATAGCTGGAGATGAGGAGATCTTCGAAAATTTAATGCTTATTCTTTTTTATTTGATAAAATTTAAATAGAACCACAAAAAGGTAAAATGAAGGCCTACTTAATGTCTTATTTGTCACATCGCAAACGAGTAGATACCAATAAAAAAACTGTCAATTTTATTGATCGTCTGACCAAATAGTTTTTCTAGAAAGCCGACCTTCTAAACGATTTTCTCGCTATCCTGAAGTAGGACTTCATCTAAATTGTATCCTTTGATTTGCATGATTTCTTGTTTGGCATGGTTCCAATCTATACGGCGACCTAGTTTGTAGGATAAACCAGCCATGTGCGAGGTCATGGCTTCTTCAAACCCTTCTTTTATATTACAGCTTGGCTTTCCGCCATTTCGAATACAGCTCAGCCATTCTCGCAAATGCAAATGGGTAGAGTCTACACGTTTACCATCTCTGTAGGTCCAAAGGAGTCCTTTATCTGCAAAATATTTAGCTGTGGCAGATGTAATTCCGTCTATACTTTTTAAAGCAGGGTCATATTGATAAATAGGGATGTAAGGATCCATTTCTTCCGAAATAATTTTTTCTTTAAATTTTGTGGATTTAGCATCGGCATATATGGTTAAACTATTACCAACTTCCATCGTGGCATCATGTCCCATAAATGCGGTTGTTCTACTATATTGGTTACCCAAAGTGGCACTGTAGACCATAGTCATGCCTTTTTCTTTCCCCGCCTCTTGACTAGAGCCCGTTGAGAAATCAGGGAACTCCATATTTACCTGCATAACATCAGGAACATTTCTTCCATCTTTATGAGTATAAATACCACCTGAAGAAACTATAGAGCTAGGAATTCCCATTTTCAAGATACAATTTACTCGATCATAATCATGGGACATAAGATCTCCGGATAAGCCCGATCCATAAGCCCACCATTTTCTCCAACGGAAAAAATGTTCAGCATTGAAGGGAATCATAGGTGCGTTTCCGATAAACTGTCTCCAATCAACAGAATAGGGATTGGCTTTTTTTTCAATGGGGTATTGCCATGCGCCATTATCATCATTTCGATTGGTGTTGGCTTGAATCAGTGAAACATGACCAAGAATATTTTTTTTGACTACGTCTTGGGCGGTTAAGAAACTCTGTGTTTGCCTATGTTGGTGCCCCACTTGAAATACTACATCCGAGGCTTCAACAGCATCTTTTAAAGCATAGGTCTCTTTAATATTATGGGTCATTGGCTTTTCTACATACACGTGCTTACCTGCTTGAAGGGCAGCGATAGCAATAGGTGCATGCCAGTGATCAGGAGTAGCAATGATAACGGCTTCAACCACATTACTTTCCACAAGATCTTGATGCGATTTGAATCTTTGTACTTTTATTTTGTCTGTACTGAAAGAGTCTATCGCATCTTGAGCACGGATATCGAAAAGATCACAGATGGCCGTGATCTGAACATTGAGATGTTCTTGTTCTAAGAAAGAAGACAATCTGTTATCTTTTGGATTCTTTTTGGAGGCCTCAGCCATACTCGCTAGCCAACTTTTTTGACCAAAACCAAGTGCCCTACATAACTGAGGGCCTCTAATGCCAAAACCAATTATACCAATTCGAATGGGATCTCCACCCATCGGTCCTGAAGGGGGTGGTGGTGATGCATTAATATTTAAAGTTTTTAAAATGGAATCTCTTGACTGGGTATTATTCACTCCTTTACTGGCACCCGCCCACCATACACTTCCTACGATGGGCATGCCTGCAATTCCTTTAATTAGGTCTCTTCTTGACCAATTATTTTTATTATCTTTTGACATGATTATTTGGTTCGGATGGCTAATTTTTCTTTTTCAATAAATTAAGTCCAAAATAAGCACTTGTAGGTATATGATAGAGGACAAAAAGTGCAGCTGCTTCAATGAGATTTTTATTAATGATCCAGTAAGAGCCTTCAGTGCCAACTTGAGAAGCACCGGGTAATGCTGGATGTGCTATGTAGTACATGATGAGTAAGCAAATACCGAAAACAATACCTAATCTTTCGAAATAACCTAAAAGCAATGAAAGGCCCACTACCATTAGGCTGAAAATGTTGAGATTGTCAACTAGATTAATCATTTCATCACTTGAAAGCCACTGAAATAGAGGCTTTAATAGTTCGGCGCTTGACAAATAAGCTTTGGAGGTCCATGCTGGATTATACAGTTTTAAAACACCCTCATATAAAAAATGCCACCCTATGAGGATGCGTAAAAGGATCAGACTATTGCGACCTGTTTTGCTGAGATTGATATCTGTCTTCATTTGTATTATTAAAGTCAATGTTTAAGGCTGATTTAATTTAAGTAAAGAATTTTTGAATATATAAATATAAGAAATAAGGGCTAACTCAAACTTAATAATTAATTAGAAAATATTATTTTGATACACTTTAACAAAGAGTCTTAATGCTGGTCGTTATTTTAAGGCTAAATGAATGCAAAGCTTTACTTTTGAATTTTTAAGTAGTAAATAGTAATATTTGTAATATAGATTTATCGGTGATAGGTACAAATCATAGGATAAAAAAAATAAAATAATTCTGACAAAGCTTTTTAATTCATTTTTATTGTTTTTGATATCAGAATTTTACGAAAGAGTAATAGAGGATAGATGAGCATTAGGAAATTTATTAAACCCAATCTCGGGTTGAGACAATACTCAATTCGTTCATTCAAATAAAAAGAATCTTAAAATCATACGTTATTTGAGAAGCAGTATTTTATTTATATTAATTTTTATGACAGGGATGATAACTTCTATCTTGATATTAATTTTTATTTTTGATGAAAAAATACCTGATTTACAAGGAGTTCAAGAAGGCGTTCAGTTAGCTGAAAAAATGTCGAAAGCAATTAACAAATCATCCTTTGATAGTCTTATTTTTATTTCTTGGCAGTATGGATCACATCGCTATGATTGGAATAAAAAAGAAGATTCGGTAAAAGTCATTTGGGCGAATTTTGAAGTAAATGTTTCTACCCAAACTCTAGAGGGGATAGCTTATCACGGAGGTGTTATTTTGAAAGGGAATCAAAATACTGAAATAGTTGAGAAAGCCATCCGCTATTTTAATAATGATTCTTTTTGGCTAGTGGCACCTTACAAAATTTATGATCCAGGTGTTAAACTAAATAGTGTAATCCTTCCTGAAGGTCATGGCTTAATGGTTACCTATACCCAAGGCGGGTCGACACCTGGAGACACTTATCTGTGGATATTAGATGAAAACTATTTTCCAAGAGCTTGGAAAATGTGGGTAAAAATGCTTCCGGTGGGAGGAGTAAAAAGTAAATGGTTGGGATGGCAGAAAAGAAAAGGTGCTTGGTTTCCAGGAAATTTTCAAACATTTTTTTTCTATAAAAAAGAGATTGAAAATTTAGTTGTTTATTAAATGAATAAAGTATCGACATATCAAAAAATTATTTTTGTTAAGCATGTAGATATAGATGAACTCGATCATGTAAATAATGTAGTTTATCTTAATTGGGTACAAGATATTGCCAAAGAACATTGGCAGATCTGTGCTTCTCAAGGAATTATAGATCAATATAAGTGGGTAGTCGTAAACCATAACATTACTTATAAAAAGCAATTAAAGATTCATCAAAAAGCATTTATAAAAACACAAGTTTTTGATAATGCTAAAGGAGCATTGTGGGGTCGCATGGTTTGGATATATGACGAAAGTAAAGATCTCATTGTCGAAGCCAATACACAATGGTGCCTGGTCGATACTCAATCATTAAAACCTAGGCGAATCACCGATGAGATTAAATCTGTTTTTTTAGCTTATGAATAAAAGTGTTGTAATTACTGGAGTATCAACTGGAATTGGATATCAGCTTTGTGTTGATTTAATTTCAAAAAATTATTTTGTGTTTGGTAGCGTAAGGAAGTTGGAAGATGGTCAACGTCTTTCTAAAGAACTAGGTGCCAATTTTCTTCCCTTATATTTTGATATTAACGATTATGAGGCTATTGAAAAGGCAGCTTTGGTAGTAGAAAAGAAATTGATGGGAGTTACCTTAACGGGACTTTTTAATAATGCTGGACTCGCCATGGCAGGCCCACTATTAGATCTTTCAATCGCTGATTTAAGATATCAATTTGATGTAAATGTGATTGGACTGATGAAGGTAACTCAGGTATTTTCGGGTCTTTTAGGTACAAGTTTACAAAGAAAAGGAGCTCCAGGCAGAATAGTGATGATCAGTTCAATTAATGGTAAAATTGCCATGCCTTTTCTTGGTGCTTATTGTGCATCTAAATTTGCCTTAGAAGGATTATCCCAAAGCCTCAGAAGCGAATTGAACTTTTATGGAATCAAACTAATTGTAGTTGGTCCCGGCCCTATAAAAACACCAATTTTTGATAAAACGATATTGAAAGCAACTAAGTCGTTTAAAGACTCACCTTATAAGCAAGCTATGACTAATTTTTTGAATAAGTTTGTTCTGAGAACTATAAAAACTGCCATGACTACCGAAGTTTTGTCCCATCGAATTGTTAAAATATTTGAAAGTGTTGCCCCAAATAATCATTACATTATCACAAAACATCGTTTCTTCAGTTACACATTACCTCATTGGCTCCCCATTGATTTTCTTAATGTATTTTTTGTCAAAATCTTGGGGCTAAAAAATCGGAGGTATGAGCATTGATTTGCTATCTAATTTCTGTCAAATATGGTTTTCAAAACTATTTAAGGGAACAAGAAATGAATAGTTTAATTTTTCCTTTACCAGATTATTACTAATGATTTTATTTGAACTACTCTCTTTATTTATTTGAGGCGGAGGGTGACCTATTAATTGGGAAGCACGTGAATAAAAATCTTTTCTTATGGGATGTTCATCGGCGCATGCATTAAAAACTTCTTCCCAGACTTGATGGGTGATAATTTTCTCAATAATACCCATACAGTCATAAAGATGAATTAGGTTCACTGGATTGTCTGGATTAGTTAATAATTTATTTGTAAACCATCTTCCTGGATGCCTTCGTTGATCGAAGAGACCCGCCAGTCTAATTATTGTACTTTGATTCGATGCATTTTGAATTATTTGTTCAATCATCAAAAGCGAATGCCCCATGTCTAGGGCACCTTTTTCATTTATAGGTTCCGCACTGGGTAAGTACACGTCTGTGGAACTTGTATAAATTACTTTAATTGTAGTTGGAAGCTGTTTGATTAAATTGTCAAAGGGATTTATTTGTTTTAAAGGAATTGTTATTATGAGTATATCGGCATTTAAAAAGTCACTAAATCGAGGTTCCGGTTCCGTAAGTTTGATAAGGTAAGGAATGATCCCTGCACTTTTAATAACCGCCATTTTTTGTGGAGAGGTGGTGGATCCTTTGACTTGATTACCTAGTTGGACTAATCGTGTGGCTAAGGGTAAGCCTAACCAACCGCAACCAAGGATGCTGATGCAATAATTGGGATTATTTTTTTTAATTAAAGTCAATTCCTTTTTAATAAAAACAGTCTGTTTTTTTATCTCTCTTGGCTGAATTAGCTGTCTGAATAAGTCCATTCATTGCGATATAGATGCCTTTACTAAGAATGTTTGCTGCTCCAATTGCGGTTCCAATGTTTAAAGCAGCATCGCTATTAGTAAATCTTTCGGGTCGTAGGGCACCGGTGAGTATAACTAGCTTTTCATTTAAATTTTTCTCTAAAAACTTACCCGTCTTAATTAAAGTGTCTGTGCCATGGGTGATGATAAAAATGGTTGATGGTTGTTTTTGAATTAATGCTAACAAATGATTTCTATCTGAGCTATCAATTTCTAAACTGTCGTTTTTGAAAGCCGTGATGATTTCATATGTAAAGGTGGGATTTATCTTTTCAAGAATCCTGTGAATGGCAGGGTCACCTATTTCAAAAGCCCATCCGTTTCTTGTTTTCGGATAATCTTTGTCGATGGTGCCACCAGTTTGAATGAAAGTTATTTTTAAAGCGTTCAATGAATTGGATTAATCTTTGACACGGTTGAAAGAAAAAGCTTTAAGCATCCATTTTGGTAAAGCTTTGCTCGCTCTTCTTGTTTTTAAGTTCAAATTTATCCCAAGTTTTTTAATAATGGGAACTTTATGGGTCTCAACAAATTCGATAAGGGCTCCATCTGGATCTTCTATGTAGGAGAAGAAGCCTGCAGCTTCTCCCATATCGAAAGAAGCACCATGTTGAGCAGAACTACTGTCAACAGTAAATGGAAATCCTTTATCTTTACATTGTTCTCTTAGGGCATCCATTCCCGTGATGTCAAAGCATAAGTGTATAAAGCCTAAATCACCCCAAAATCTATCTTCGAATATTTTATTTTTTTCTTTATTTTGAGATTCAAATAATTCTATTTCACTGGATCCAAATATTTCAGAAAAGGCACCTGCTCTAGATTGTGAATGAGTGAGAATTGCTCGTTTGTATTTCCCTTCTTTTAGAGGAAGTCCTTGAAGTTCAGCATATACACCCTCGCCTTTATACAGCACTTGATCATAGCCTAAAATATCTTTATAGAAGGAAATAGATTTTTCTAAGTCCATACACCCGATGGTCACGCCATATGTTGCTCCTGTAAGTTTATTTTCATTTTTGAACCAGGATGCCTCTTGCTCGATTATATCAAAAATATTACCGTTTGGATCGCACATATAAAAATGCCAAACACCCCTTGGATCCATGATTAACTCACTCATCAAATCCAAACTTTCTGATTTAAAGTATTGGTATGTTTTTTGTATATTTCTAGTACGAATTTTTGCACAAAAAATACCCAGATCCCCTAATTGTATTTTTTGCTTGGGTGGTTGTGGAGTTCGTTGAGTATACTGCCAAATCTCAAAGCCACCACCACCTTGTAAATTGAGTGCCAAGGCCGCATATCTCTCGCGAGGTTCACCTCCAGTGTAGGGAAGCATATAATGGGCAACGGCAGCATCTTCAAAAACGCGAATATCCATACCAAAATATTTGCGGTACCATTGCCATGATTTTTTTACATCGGTTACTCCAATGCCTATTTGCTGAATACCACTGATAACTACTGAGCTCATTTTTTAAAAAGAATTTCTCATTACAAAAAAAGGCTTTAAAAATATCTAATACAAATTCATAAATTATTATTTAATTCATCTTTAAATACGATCAAATTTTCATAATATAGTATTTCAAATGGAAAGTTTTATTGTATCGGCTCGGAAGTACAGACCCTTGGGGTTTAGTGAGGTAGTAGGGCAAGGCCATATTATTACTACATTAAAGAATGCTATTGAGCAAAATCAATTGGCACAAGCATTGTTATTTTGCGGGCCTAGAGGGGTTGGGAAAACAACATGTGCTAGAATTTTATCCCGAATGATTAATGGATTTAAAGCTCAAAATGGGGATGTAAATACTGCCAATTTAAATATCTATGAATTAGATGCTGCATCTAATAATTCAGTTGAAGATATTCGTAATCTCATTGATCAGGTTCGCTATCCACCCCAGGAAGGGAAATATAAAGTTTATATTATTGATGAGGTGCACATGTTATCCAACCAAGCGTTCAATGCCTTTTTAAAAACACTTGAAGAACCACCTTCATATGCGATTTTCATCTTAGCCACTACAGAAAAATATAAAGTTATACCAACCATCTTGTCAAGATGTCAGATTTATGATTTCAATAGAATTGAAATCGAAGATATTGTAGGCCAATTAAGAAAGATAGCAAAAGAAGAAGAAATTAGTTTCGAAGATGATGCCTTACACCTAATTGCACAGAAGTCAGATGGGGCTTTGCGAGATGCGCTGTCTATGTTTGATTTGATTGTCACCTTTTCTTCCACTAAAAGAATCACTTATCAAAATACGATTACCAATCTGCATATTCTTGATCACGATTATTATTTTAAGCTTTTGGATCTATTTTTAGAGCAAAATATATCTCCCACTTTGATGTTGTTTGATGAAATACTAAAAAAAGGATTTGATCCTCATAATTTTCTGATTGGTTTGGCACAACACTTTAGAAATTTATTGGTTTGTCAAAATCCAGTAACTTTAGTTTTGTTAGAAGTCTCGGAGAATGTTAAAAATAAATTTAAAGATCAAGCTAAAAGGTCGTCTGCTTCATTTTTGCTTTCGGGGTTAAGTATGATTAATCAATTTGATCAGGGTTATAAACAGAGTAAAAATCAAAGGCTTCACATTGAGCTTTGCTTAATGAAACTATCCCAACTTGATCGAGTTTTCATCTTGTCACCACCTAAAGAAGATGTAAAAAAAAAAGTCTTAACTTAGGAGATCAATCGGCGCCTTTTCAAAAAACATCGTCAAAAGATATTGAGGATGACAAAAAAGAAAGGCCAGAAAGTCAATTGGTGGTTAAACAAGCCTCAAGGGAAACCCTGAAATTAAGCACTGAGAGTCCATCTATTAGTCAAAAAGATACCTCAGAGAGTGCTCTAAAAGCAAATCCTGACATTGTAACCCCGACACATACAGAAACTCCTTCGATTTTTAAGAAAAAAAAAGATCAGATGCCAAAAGGGGTAGAGACGAAAGTATTGAAAAATGAAGCATTTACAGAAGATCAACTTCAAGATGCTTGGAAGCATTTTATTGAATTACGTAAAAAGAAAGTGGTGAGTGAAATGGAACAGCTTATCCTGACACGTCAAATGACTAAAAAAGGAATGAATGCTCTTGTAATGTTAAATAGCCCTTTAGAGATTGCAATATTGGATCGAATTGAGGTTGATTTAGTTAATTTTTTAAGAGAAGCCCTATCCAATGATAAGTTAGTTGTTCAAAAAGAAATTAGAGAGGACTCTAAAAAAGAGAGAATTTTTACCAGTAAGGATAAATATGATTACATGTTGAAAGAGCAGCCTCTACTTCAAAAATTAAAAGATAAATTGGGACTAGATTTCGAGTATTAGTTGGGACTAACTTTAAGCTTGTCTCCGATAAAGATTATATCATTAATGCGTTTATTAAGTATCATTAGTTCCTTGACTGTCATATTATGCTCATTAGCAATACTATAGAAAGAGTCCCCTTCTTTAACTGTGTAAATGTTGTTTTTCTTAGATTTAGGTGTTTCTTTTTGAGTTGAGAAAATATAAAGATCTTGACCAATGTATAAGACTTCATTTTCATTGATTTTGTTAAAGGTTTTTAGGTCATTTATTGACACATTATATTTTTGAGCAATAGACCAGAGTGATTCTCCTACCACGACAGTATGAATATTTTTGATTTCCGATATTTTTTTCTTACCCAGAGTAGATTTATGAAGAGTTTTTTCTGACTTGCCTGATCGATCTTCGATATCAGTATTTGAAGAAATAATCTCTTTGTTAATTGCGATTTCATCGTTTTTCTCTGATTTATAGTATTGAATGGGTATTTTTTTTGGTCTTTTCGCATTGAGCCATAAGACCCTATTAATATCTATTTTTTCGTTTGAATTGATGCGATTCATAATCATTAATCTATTAAGTCTCACAGCATATTTTTGAGAAATAGACCAAAGTGTTTCGAATTTTTTTACGACATGGAAACCAATTTTCGATTTGGATTTTTTCTTTTCTAGGTAGTAAATAGTATTCGGTTTTATTGAATCTTTAGGCTTTATGTCATTGTATTTTATAAACAGATTAGTTGGAATTTCCAACTCAGCAGCTAAAGAGTTTAGGTTATTAGAATTACCTGATATAATAGCTGTTAAGCCATTATATTTCAAGTACTTTGAATCAACATCTAAAAGGGCTTTTAGCATTTTAGAGGGAAATATTTTTTTTTCAATCTTGATTTTTTTGACATGTGTATCGTTTTCAATTTCCGGGACGATTTGGGATATCGTTTTATTTTTGATTTTATTATAAGTTGGAATTAATACCGTATAATTTTTATTTTTTGGAATTTCTCCATAAAGTATCCATTTATTATAGGTTTTGACCATATCAACGTCAAGGTCAAATTGCTTGGCGATCTGACTTAAGGTTTTACTGGCACCTTCGTTAAATTCAGTCAGACGTAAGTTTTGAGAATGCTTGTCCTTGACTCGATCTTGAAAGGCAATTTTATGAGCGATGAATTTCTTCACATACCAATGGGTAGAAGAATTAATTTCCAATTTTCTATCACCATATTTTGATTTGTTCATATATTTCCTAGCACCTCCCATTCCCGCTTGATAGGCAGACATTGCATAAATCCAATTGTCCACTAAGAAGTTATGTCTTTTAAGATATTTAGCAGCGCCTCGTGATGAAGCGACGATATTTTTTCTTTCGTCTATCCGTTTATCAACACGTAATCCCACTTCGCGTGCTGTGAAATCCTTAAATTGCCAAAATCCAACGGCATCTGCAGAGGATACGGCATCTGAGATTAATCCGCTTTCCTGGATGGCAAGGTATTTGAAATCTTCGGGAACCCCTTCTTCTTTAAGAACACGTTCTATAACCGGAAAATAAAGAAGCATACGATCTACTTTCATTTGGTAGTACTTAGGACTGCTTGTCAGTGCATTGACTTGTTTCTGTATTTCATTCATTACATTTTTAGACAAAAAAAGTTTCATATTACCAAATTCAACTTCTCTAGTGACCCGAGGGGTATCATTGGAGAGAAGAATGAGTGCATTTAGAAGGCATATTATGAAAAAATTAATCCTCATCTTTTCCTTAGAATCATTAAACCATCTCGAATGGGCAGCAAAAGGTTATCAACTCTAGCATCTTGGTTGATAAAATTGTTAAATAATTTCAAGGACTTCGTTTTTTTATCTGTTTGATTTTCATCAGTAACTTTTCCATCCCACAACACATTATCGACAATGATAAAACTTTTGGGATTTAATTTTGGCATTACCATCTCGTAATAGTTTATATAATTTTCTTTATCTGCATCAATAAATACCAGATCCCAGCAGGCTTCGAGTTTTGGGATAATTTTAAAAGCATCACCGGTTTTGATAATGATTTGGTGATTGAAACGTGATTTTGAGAAATGAGCTTTTGCCCTCTCAGTAATTTCTTCATTAATGTCAATGGTTGTAATCATACCATCTGAGGCTAATCCTTCAGCCAAGCAAAGAGTTGCATAGCCAGTGAAGGTCCCAATTTCAAGAATTTGTCGAGGTTGCAGCATATGGCTTAAAAAGGAAAGAAGTCTTCCTTGATAATGTCCGCTGAGCATCCTTGGATTTAAGACGTGAAGATAGGTGTCTCGGGCAATTTCCTTTAACAAGGGATTTTCGGTTGAACTATTATCTTCTACATATTGTCTAATGTTGTCTGGAAGGAAGTTCATATTTTATAATTAAATCTGGTGAATTAATGAGGCATAAAAGTTAATGAACTCATTTGATCAAATACCAATGCTTCTTCCGCAATTTCTCTGAGTTCAATGGCAGTAATGAGATCAATCTGTTTAAAAACTTCATCCAAAATGGGAATCTTATTTAGATCTAAAAGACTTTTTGCCATCATCAACATCATGGCGTTGTTATTCTCTTCAGACATCGCCATTTGTCCTTGTAGTTGCACTTTGGCAGCATGGAGTTGTCCCTCACTTAGTGTTTGAATTTGAAGTTTTTTAATTTCTTTAAGAACTAGTGATTTACTCTTATTAAAGTTGGTGGGATCTGTTGCAAAACCAATATTGAAAAGCCCAACATCCGTGTAGGTTAAAAACTGGGCTTCCACTCCGTAAACAAATCCGTATTTTTCTCGAAGACTCAAGTTTAGTCTTGAGTTCATCGCCGGACCACCGAGAATATTCGTTAATAAAAAAAAAGGAATGCGCTTGGGGTCATGTAGGCTGTACGTCGGCAATCCCATAAGATGATGTACTTGTGATATTTCTCTATTTTTCACTTGATGATTTGGTTGATAAGTATTAAAAACAAGCCTTTCTTGTACGTTGATTTTTGCCTCTATGGGAGCAAAATACTTATTTATTAGATGAGTTATTTTTTTTGATGGAATATTACCTAGACTTGAAAATACAATTTTTTTAAAATCTATATGTGCTTCAATAAATCGGATAAAATCAGCTTGCGAGATTGCTTTGACAGATTGCTCTGTTCCTAAAATATTACATCCTAAAGGATGTTTATTGAAGATGACTTCATCAAACTCATCCATAATTGCATCTTCCGGCGTATCTTGATACATTGCCATTTCTTCAAGAATCACTTGACGTTCTTTTTCAATTTGGTTCTTTGGAAAAGCCGAATTGAATACAATATCAACGAGCAGTTCAACGGCTTTTTCTATATGGACATCTAAAATGGAGGCATAGAAGCAAATTTTTTCTTTCGTGGTGTATGCATTGAGTTCTCCTCCAAGCGATTCTAATCTATTTATAATATGAAATGATTTTCTTTTGTGGGTTCCTTTGAAAGACATATGTTCCCAAAAATGGGTAATACCTTTTTGGGAATTTTCTTCATCTCGACTACCAATATCCAACATGATACCCACATGTGCTATTTTGGTGTAATTGATTTCTTTATGAATAGTTCTTATCCCATTGGATAACTCGTGGTAATAATTTTTTTGCATCTGTTGATTAATAAATCTAGTTTTTTGACTAAAATATTTTATTTCATAATTAGTTAGTTTAGCATAATTGTTATTGGATCATTGAATTCACTAATTTAGCTAAAAATGAATCCTCATCGCATACTTATTATTCAAACTGCTTTTATTGGTGACGTGGTTCTTGCCACGCCATTGATTACACAAATGCGATTATTTTTCCCAAAAGTAGTTATAGATTTTTTGGTTAGGAAAGGAAATGAAGGCTTGCTAGCCGAAGATGCGAGAATACAAAACATTTTAATCTGGGATAAAAAAGAGAAAATCAAGAATTTAATTAAACTTATTAAACAGATTAGAAAAGTAAACTATGATGTAGTTATAAATGTTCAAAGATATTATTCTATGGGTCTACTGACTTTTCTTTCCCATGCTAAAGTCAAGATAGGTTTTGATAAAAATCCCTTTTCTTGGAGCTTTGATCACACCACAGCTCATTCATTTATGCATCGAATTCATGAGGTGGACCGGAATCTGGGATTATTGAAGCCCTTTGGTAATATTTCTAAGCTGAAGCCAGAATTAAAGCTGAGTAAAGCTACTTTTGCGTCTATTAGAAAGTACAAAACAACACCTTACATTACCATAGCACCGGCTTCTATATGGAAAACTAAGCAGTTCCCTTTACATAAGTGGATTACTTTTATAGAAGCCATTGAATCCCAGTTGATTATTTATATCATCGGTGGTCCTGATGATAAGAAATTAGGAAATGAGATCCATCAAAAAACCCATGAGGGCGTAGTAAACCTATGCGGAAATTTAAATTTGCTGCAGTCGGCTGCGTTGATGGAAGGGGCATTGATGAATTATATGAATGATTCGGCACCTATGCATTTAGCCTCAGCCATGAATGCTCCGACAACTGCGATATTTTGTTCAACCATTCCCGCTTTTGGTTTTGGGCCATTAGCTGATAACTGTATGGTAATTGAGAGCTCTCAAAAATTAATTTGCCGCCCTTGTGGAATCCATGGATCGAAGGCCTGTCCTGAAAAACATTTTAATTGTGCTGAAAAAATTCAAGTTAAATCCCTTTTAAAACGAATTTATTAGCATTTTTATCTAGATTAAAATGAATTAAAATTCAGTTACTATGAGATATCACAAGATAGATACCCGACTTTTTGTTGAAAATAGGCAGCGATTAAGTGAGTATCTACTCCCTAATTCAGTGGTAATACTACTATCTAACGATCGAATGCCGACAAATGCTGATGGCATCCTACCGTTTAAACAAAACAGCAATTTATTTTATTTGACGGGTATTGATCAAGAAGATTCATTTTTGGTATTCGCTCCTGACCATCCAAATGAGAAAATGAGAACACAACTTTTTCTGAAAGAGACCAATGCGCATATTGCTGTATGGCAGGGTCATAAATTATCAAAGTCAGAGGGCACTGCCTTATCAGGAATTGAGGAGATTCACTGGTCTTCTAAATTTGAAACCTCTTTAAAAGAGGTCCTGACGCAATGCGATCGCGTTTATTTATATCAAAATGAACATATAAGAGCTGATACGAAAGTTCAAATGGCTAATGAGCGTTTTACTCAAAAACTCAAGAACGACTATGCATTGCATCAATTTAAACGTTTAGCACCTTTATTATATGATCTTAGAATGATCAAATCTGATGTTGAAATCGATTTAATTAAAGAAGCTTGTCGCATCACAGAGTTGGGATTCCGTTCTGTTTTACCTTTTGTCAGGCCAGATATTTGGGAATTTGAGGTTGAGGCAGAATATTCTTATCATTTTTTAAGAAACAGAGCTACGGGATTCGCATATGAGCCAATCATCGCAGGGGGTGCTAATACCTGTACTTTACATTATACGGTGAATGATCAAAAATTGAAATCTGGTGATTTATTGCTTATGGATGTGGGGGCGAATTATGGGAATTATAATGCTGATATGACGCGAACCATTCCCATAAACGGAAAATTTTCTGCGAGACAGAAACAGATATATAATGCTGTACTTCGGGTTAAAAATGGAGCAACGGATCTGTTGCGTCCAGGGTGCTTAATTTCTGAATATCATTTAAAAGTTGGGACGATGATGACCGAAGAACTTTTGACTCTTGGCTTATTGACTCCAAAAGAGGTAAAAAAACAAGATTCAAAATGGCCCGCCTACAAAAAATATTTCATGCATGGAACTTCACATCATTTAGGATTAGATGTTCATGATGTTGGGATTACAAACAAAAAAGTTGCCGCGGGGATGGTTTTTACCGTGGAGCCAGGTATTTATTTACCAGAAGAAGGATTTGGAATTCGGCTAGAGGATGATATTTTCATAGCAGAAAATGAAAATATTAACTTAATGGAAGATATCCCTATTGAAATAGAAGAGATAGAAGATTTAATGAACCGATAATTCTTTTAAAATACCTATTTTTACCTATAATATGGAAGCGATGGAATATAATACAGAACGTAAACATTTAATTTTACGCGAATATGGCAGAAATGTGCAGCGAATGGTCACTTATCTAGCCACAATTGAAGATCATGAAAAGCGTAATAGTTATGCTGCCACATTGGTTGAGCTGATGAAAAGCATTAATCCTAACGTGAAAGACGTACCTGAATATGATCATAAAGTATGGGACGACTTATTCATTATCTCTGAATTCCAGTTGGATGTGAAAGGTCCTTATCCACCACCGGCTCCCGAAGTTTTGGTTAAAAAGCCAGATAGAGTAGCCTATAAATACAACAAAATAAAATTCAAGCATTATGGGCGTAGTTTGGAAATACTAATCGAAAATGCCATGAAGCTTTCTGAAGAGAAAGAAATTAAAGGAGCTGTGGTATCGATTGGACGTCTTATGAAATCATTTTATCAGACCTGGAATAAGGAGGAGATCAGTGATCAACTCATTATGAAAACGATAGAGCGATTATCTAATAATCACTTAAAAATGGATCTTGAAGAAGTTACTGAATTTAAACTATTCGATTCCTCAAGAAAAGACAATTACAATCGCAGATCAAGACCCTTTCATCAAAATCATCATAAGAATAGAAGGTTAAATCCAAATCAGATCAAACGTAGACGCTAATAATGGCATCTTTTTTAGTAGAAGGCGGAAATTGTTTGTCAGGGGAGATCACACCACAAGGTGCGAAAAATGAAGCGCTGCAAGTAATTTCTGCAGTATTATTAACGGATCAAACGGTGCATATCCAAAATATTCCTGATATAAGGGATGTAAAAAGTCTAATTGAGTTATTAATTGACCTTGGTGTTGAGGTTGAAAAGACAAATATCAACGCATTTAAGTTTACGGCTAGAAATGTTGATTTAGATTATCTAGAGAAGGATCAATTTCTAACGAAAGCCGCTACGTTGAGAGGATCAATTATGCTTTTAGGCCCTCTTTTGGGTCGATTTGGGACTGGAAAAATGCCGAAACCTGGAGGAGACAAAATTGGTAGACGCAGGGTGGATACCCATTTCATAGGTTTCAAAAAGTTAGGAGCTACCTTTACCTATGATACGAATGCAGGATTTTATTCAGTAGATGGAGCACATCTCAAAGGGGCTTACATGCATTTAGATGAGGCCTCAGTAACTGGAACAGCAAATTTGGTTATGGCTTCTGTGATGGCAAAGGGAGAAACTGTCATTTATAATGCAGCTTGTGAGCCTTATTTACAGCAGTTGTGTAATATGCTGGTTAGGATGGGAGCGTTCATTGAAGGCATAGGCTCTAATTTAATTAAAATTCAAGGTGTAAATAGCTTGGGAGGAACCGAACATTCTTTACTTCCAGACATGATTGAAATAGGAAGTTTTATCGGCCTGGCTGCGATGACTCAATCAGAAATAACTATTAAAAATGCTAGAATTGATCAACTTGGATTGATTCCTTATACTTTCGGAAAGTTGGGTATTGAGTTAATTTTCAAAGAAGATGACATATTTATTCCAGCTAAAGATCATTATGAGATTGATTCGTACATCGATGGATCTATTTTAACGGTGTCAGATGCTATTTGGCCAGGATTTACACCAGATTTGTTGAGTATAGTTTTGGTGACGGCCATTCAAGCGCAGGGTACAGTATTAATACATCAAAAGATGTTTGAAAGCCGATTGTTTTTTGTAGACAAACTTATAGATATGGGGGCTCAAATTATTTTATGTGATCCTCATAGAGCCACTGTAATTGGTCTAGATCGAAAAGTAGCCTTAAAATCCGTAGCGATGACTTCGCCTGATATCAGAGCTGGAGTATCATTGCTAATTGCGGCATTATCAGCGCAAGGAGTAAGTGAAATTCATAATATAGAGCAAATCGATAGAGGGTATCAACTTATAGATCAGCGGCTCAATCAACTTGGAGCCAGGATTACCAGGAAAGAATAAACTTGTAAATAGGGGCTATTTATTTTGGTTGTATTATTGGATAATCTTCACTTAGAATATTTCTCAAATTAAAATTAAACAAAATAATTAATATCTCAGTTTAGTGACTCTGTTGAATTTAAGGGATCTTTTAATTTTCTTTTTTTAGATTTAATTGAGTGTCTTTTCCCAATTCTTTGGGTTTTGTTTGACAATTCTATTTTATAGGATTTGATAAGTTAGTCATGAATATTTATCAAAAAATAGAATTAAATTTATGATTAAAAAATGGAAGATCACTCAAGAGGTAAAATGGAAGAAATTCTCAGGGAACTGGGTCATAAAATAGATATACTGATCAATGAAGCTACATCTTCTTCTAAGGAAGTTCGCAGTGAATTGGAAAAGACGATTCAATTGCTCAAAATACGAAAGGAAAAGTTAGAAAAAGAATTTAATACCTATTCGGCTCAAAAAAAGTGGCAAACAACTAAGAACCATTTTGGTAATGCTATTGGAGAACTTAAAAAGGCGGTAGAGGCTCTTTTAAATAAAAATGAGAAAGGTTAAAAAGCTTCTTTTACAGAAAAATAAATGGCGGATTGTCCATTATGGGTAAAGCCTAAATCAAGTCGAATATTTAAGATTTGCTCCTTCAAAGCCTGAAATCGACCACCAATGCCATAATTTAATTTTAAACTCTCAATATTGAGCGCTTTTAGATTATCAAAAACATCGCCAACCCCAGCAAAAAGCACACCTCCCAATCGCCAAAATAAATGTTGTCTGCCTTCAATTTGGACATAAAAAGAATGTTGAGCTGTATATAAATTGGTATTATCAATACCTCTCAAATAGTCCTTCCCTCCCAGTTTAGATAATTTATAAAAAGGAATGTTACCTTGATTAAATTGTGCTGCGAGCTGAAAGGCCAGAATACGTTGATCACTAAAAATTTTTTCATATTGACGATAATCGAAGAAAAAATGTTGATATTTATAATCACTTCCAATCATTGATCCATACCAGCGACTACCTATTTGTATGAATTTACCTTTTCGAGGATAAAGTATGTGGTCTCTATCATCAAAGGTGAACCCAATACCAGCTCCCACGGAACGTCCTCCCCTTAGGCCATTTGGATTTTCTTGATTAAGTAGTCCGTTGGCTATAAGATCTTGTAAAACACTATAATCAAAATCAAATAGGACACCTGCATAGAGTTTGGAAGTAATTTCTTTCATTACAAAACCTTGGGTACTTATGAATTGACGTTTGTACATTTCCTTTATTTTGGGATCATTTCTATTGCCTAGTCCATAAAAATAATCTGGATAGTTTGAATATTTAATTTCGGTGTCTAATCGACTATTTTTTTCTGTAAAAAAGCTACCATCAAGTGTTAAAATAGATTGATTATTTAAGGTATAAATTATTTTAGGACTGATCAAATTAGGGGTGTAACTGTAATGATTACTTTTATTTTTGAGGACCATGAGTGCGAAGACGCCGAATGAAAGATCCGTTTCAGGTGTATAAGCGATAGCTGGATAAATACCTATGTCTAGGGACTCATGTAATGAATCGATATTTTGTCCCAGAAGAGAGATAGGAAACAGTAATAAAAACCAAATTGAATTGAGTTGCATTACTAATAAGGAAAAACCATTATGCGATTTTTTTGAAATTGAGATATAAATATGTTTTTTTAATTATTCAAAAGAAATAAATTTTGGATGTACGTAATTTCCATAATTCTATCTACAAAAGATTTCCTATTACAGTTAAAGATTAAGGTTTTATTTTAGAAGCAGGGTTACCAAAAACAGTCTCTTTTTTCGGAACGTTTGCAATAACTACTGATCCAGCACCTATTCGAGCACCTTCACCAATGGAGATCCCTGCGATGATCACAACTCCTGAACCAATAAATGTTTTTTTCTCAATAATAGCACCCGCATTAATAATTGATCCGGCACCTATTTGGACAAAATCGCCTACGACAACATCTTGTTCTATAATTACACTTGAATGAATGATACAATGTTTACCAATGGCACTTCCAGACCCGATGATGCTGCCGGAATTGATAAAATTCCCATGGCCCATATCAGCGGACTTAACGATAAGTGCTTTGTTATGAATAGCATTTATGGGCATGATTTTTCTTGATTTAATTAGCATCTCAGTCAAATGGGTACGTATTTTGTAATCATCATACGCAATGAAAGCTTCACATTTTTTACCTATCAATTTAATAAATCTATGATCATCTGTTAGTCCTAATACAGGAACGTCATTTATTATCTTTTGATGGGTAGATTTGTCATCATCTAAAAAACCATATACTGTAATCTGGTTGCTTTGAAATATTTCAAGTACACTTTTCGCAATTCCCTTGGCTCCAAATATGATTACAGGTTTTTCCATTTCTCTTAATTATTTATCCAAAATTAATCACTACTTAATTTTAATGAAAGTGATAAAATATTTGATTTTTTTGAAAGAGATGACATATCAATTTGTTACGACATCAAAAAAATTAAAGCGACCATTTTTCATATTTTTGAATGGCTGTAGCCATTTTATCTTGTAGTTCAGCAGCAGCCAAACCTGCATGATACGCAAAATTAACGGTACTGTCCGCATAAATGATACTTCTGGCTGAATTAATAAGTAGGCCTCCAAAATTGTTCATTGCATATTTGCAAACCAAGTCCAAATCACCACCTTGTACACCTACACCAGGGATTAATAAAAAATGATCAGGGATAATTTTTCTTATTTGGGCTAAGGTGTTCACTCTAGTTGCTCCTATAACGTACATTAAATTTTGATCGGAACCCCACTTGGAACTGATTTCAATGACTTTTTCATAAATTTTTTGACCTCCACTATTTTCGATCATTAATTCCTGAAAATCTAGTGCACCGATATTTGAAGTTGATGCCAATAAGATAGCCCACTTATCTTTGTGATTTAAAAATGGAATCACTGAATCATACCCCATGTAGGGAGCAAGAGTAATCGCATCAAATGACATTTTTTTAAAAAATGCTTCTGCATATTTATTAGAGGTATTCCCGATATCACCTCGTTTGGCATCAGCGATGGTAAATATTTCTTGAGGGATATATTCTATTGTTTTTTTTAAAGCTTCCCAGCCTTGAATACCCAAAGATTCATAAAAGGCAATGTTAGGCTTATAGGCTATTGCATAGGGGAGGGTTGCATCAATAATGGCTTTATTGAATTCAAAAATCGGATCCTCCGTCTCAAGAAGATGTTTGGGGATTTTATCTAAATCCGGGTCTAAACCTACACAAAGGAAAGATTTTTTACTTTTAATGTGGTCAAATAGTTGTTTTTTATTCATAGACCTAATAATTATGATTATCTGAAGTCTATGATTTCTACTTCTGGATACTGTGCAAGATCAAATGTGAAAAAATCATCTGTAAGGTCTGAGCGATTTATGAGTTTTGTAATGTTATAATTATACTGATTCCCTGACTCTTCAAAAATTCTAAAACTCTTTAAGTCATATTCATTGGTAATAACCATGCGTATCTTATAAAAGGCTTCGACTCCTCTTTCAATTGGTTCCAAATCAATTATCCAATTCCCCTGCTTATCTGGAAGATTTAATCCATATTTATATCCTTCTTTGTAGAGATCCCAAATATTGGTTAAGGAGATATCTTGTTCCTCTTTATCATAAGTGCTGACTGTTACTTCCATAATCTCTTCGCTATAAGACCAAAGGTCTTGACCATCATTGAAAATTGTTTGTCCAGCAATCTCAAGTTTGTATTTATCTCCCTTGACATAAATGGTACCTGAAATTGATTCATTGACGATAGACATTTCATTGATAAGATTTTGTTCAAAAGTGGACATGAAGGCTGATTTGGATTTGTATTTCGTACTCATGCTCTCAAGTATTAACTCTGCCTCGGGATCAAATTGTGCAGAGCTGCTGAATGTCACTATAACAAAAATCAATTTTAAACATATTTTTTTCATATCTTAGTATTTTGTCTACATAATAAATTCATCATTTATTTAATTCAGCTAATTTTTCCTCTAAACTATACTGATCGTTGATCAATACTTCTCGGGCTTTACTTCCTTCAAAAGGGCCAACGATTCCGGCCGCTTCTAATTGATCAATGATTCTACCCGCTCGGTTGTATCCTAATTTCATTTTTCTTTGAATTAGAGAAGTACTTCCTTGTTGATGTGATACAATAAGTCTCGCGGCATCATCAAACATAACATCTTTATCTGAAAGATCAGTATTGACACTCGAACCACTTTCCTCTCCTAGGTATTCAGGTAGCATATATGCTGAGTTGTATCCATTCTGTTCACCTATGAAATTGCATATATTTTCAACTTCAGGTGTATCTAAGAAGGCACATTGTAAACGGATCATATCTGACCCTAAAGAGAGTAGCATATCACCCATACCTACAAGTTGTTCTGCACCACCTGCATCTAATATGGTTCTAGAATCAATTTTTGAGGTAACCCTGAAAGAAAGTCTGGCGGGGAAGTTCGCTTTTATTATCCCAGTAATTACATTTACGGAGGGTCTTTGAGTAGCTACAATGAGGTGAATACCAATTGCCCTAGCTAACTGAGCAAGTCGAGCAATTGGCATTTCTACTTCTTTTCCTGCAGTCATCATAAGGTCAGCAAGCTCATCAATGACTAAAATGATGTAGGGTAAATATTTATGTCCTTTTTTAGGATTGAGTCGCCGATTAACAAACTTTCTATTGTATTCTTTTAGATTTCTGCATCCAGCCTCTTTAAGTAAATCATATCTAGTGTCCATTTCAATACACAAAGAATTTAAGGTATTAACTACTTTGGTTGTATCAGTGATAATGGCCTCATCTGTTTCTGGTAATTTAGCCAAAAAATGTTTTTCAATTTTATTGAATAAGGTTAATTCTACTTTTTTGGGATCTACTAAGACGAACTTCAATTGAGAGGGATGCTTTTTGTAAATGAGTGAGGCTAATATGATATTTAAACCTACTGATTTTCCTTGCCCTGTGGCTCCAGCCATAAGTAAGTGGGGCATTTTGGATAGGTCCGTAACAAAAACCTCATTTGATATAGTTTTGCCCAAAACAATGGGCAATTCATAATCAGACTTTAAGAATTTTTCTGTGGTAATAACTGATTTTGCACTGACCATTTCTGGATTTTTATTGGGGACTTCAATACCAATGGTTCCTTTTCCTGGGATTGGTGCGATAATGCGTATGCCCAAAGCAGACAGGCTGAGCGCAATATCGTCTTCAAGGTTTTTTATCTTAGATATTTTTACACCTGCTTCTGGAACAATTTCATAAAGAGTTACGGTTGGTCCTATAGTTGCTTTAATACTTGAAATAGCTATCTTAAAATTAATGAGCGTACTTAATATATTGTCTTTATTTGACTCTAACTCTTCCTTACTTACTCTAACATCTTTTTTAGGATATTCTGTTAATAGGTTAATTGTGGGATATTGATATTTCGGTAAATCTAAAGTGGGGTCATAGTTTTCAGGTTGATGGGCTTTTTTTTCTGCTTTTGGAGTTGAGTTCACCTCTAATGCTATGGAATTTGTTTCCACCGCTTCGATTTCTTTTTTTTCTGGTTCAACGATAAGATCAAGAGCTGACGTATTGAGATGCTCTTTTTTTGATGTATTCCCTACACTTAGTTCTATTGCTTTTGCATCATTTTGCGGTATTACTTTGGTCTTTTCTTCAGCCTTTAATTTGTCTTCGAGTGCTACTTCTTCTTTTACTTTAGCAATGACAGATTTCATCTTCTCATCTGTTTTTATGACAGACTTTTCTTTAATTTTCAAATTACCTAAAGATGATAACCAGAAGGCGCGCACATCATCTAGATATCTTACCACTCTATCAAGCTGTTTAATATTGAAAAAATAGATGTTAAAAGTAACTAACAATAATAGAATTAAAAATCCAGAGCCCCAACCTAATAGACTATCCATAAACCAGGCCATTTCATAGCCAATTCCACCACAGAGGAATCCCATAGTTTCTGAGGCATTAAAATTTATAACGATGTAACCAAGTAGCAACGTCAGCCAGATTAAATAGAAGATAGTAAAAATAAAAAATTTTTGAATTTTGAATATTTCATTATAACCCAAAGCTTTAGTACCTAATTTGAATAGGAAAAAGGGAATAAGAAATGCTCCCAAACCAAACCAGTGGAAAATAAAATAATGAGCTGCTAATGCACCCATTACTCCAAATAAGTTGGCAACTTCTTTCCCAGATTCATTTATGGAGACGTCTAAAAAAGCAGATACTACGCTTTGATCAGCAGGGCCATGGCTGAGGTAAGATAAAAAGGCCAACAGTAAGAAAAAACTCGTAAATAAGAAGGTAATTCCCAAAATAATTTTAACCTTCTTATCTGAAAAAAATGAAATTTTCAGTTTGAAGGATTTCTTCTCTTTTGGGTTAGATTTAAAGCTATTGCTTCGCATAGATCAATTCACAAACAAAAATAAGGCATTTAGTTGTCATGCCCTATTTTGATTAAGGCTTCATTTATTTTTTTAATTAATAATGGGCCTTTGAATACAAAACCAGAATAAATTTGAATCATATTTGCTCCCGCATCTATCTTTTCTAATGCTTTGCTCACATCTCCGATACCTCCGACTCCGATGATAGGTATTTTTTTGTTTTTTGACCTTAGGAATTTAATTACTTCAGTTGATCGATCGGCTAAGGGCAAGCCACTTAATCCGCCTAAACCTATTTTTTTAATCGATTCAGGGGGTTCCTTCAAAGCGTCTCTCGATAGGGTGGTATTAGTAGCGATAAGTCCATCCAATTGAGTATCATCACAAATCTTTAAAATATCAATAAGCTGATCATCACTTAAATCAGGTGCAATTTTGAGGAGCAATGGTTTAGGTATTTTTTTCAATTTATTTCTCTCCTGTACAGCTTTTATAAGTGCAGTTAATGGTTTTTTATCTTGTAATTCACGCAAATTAGGAGTGTTGGGAGAACTCACGTTAATTACAAAATAATCAACATAATCAAATAATTCCTCAAAGCAAGCGATGTAATCGGCAGCAGCTTTTTCGTTCGGGGTATTTTTATTTTTCCCAATATTGCCTCCTATGATCAAATTTTTGGGTCGATTTTTTAATTTTTTAATAACTGACTTTACACCCTTATTGTTAAATCCCATACGATTGATGATGGCCTCATCAGCAATAAGTCTAAATAATCGTGGCTTCGGGTTTCCTTCTTGGGGTAAAGGGGTTACAGTTCCAATTTCAATGAAGCCGAATCCAAAACAAGATAATTCATCTAAATAATTAGCATTTTTATCAAACCCAGCAGCTAATCCTACGGGATTGGGGAATGTTATTCCCCATAATTTCTTCTCGATTTTTTTTGAATTTACCTTGAAGAGGTACAACATAATATTTTTGATACCGGGAATTTTGAAGCTCAACTTAAGTAAGTTCATCGTTAATGAATGAGCTTTTTCGGCTGAAAGAAGAAATAAGGTTTTTTTAAGTAGTGTGTACATTAACTTCTCGGATGAAATTCTTTTATTATTTGTTTCAAATAATCACGATCTAAATGTGTGTAGATCTCTGTGGTAGTAATAGATTCATGGCCTAACATTTCTTGAACCGCTCTTAGGTCTGCACCCCCTTCGATGAGATGTGTGGCATAGGAATGGCGAAAAGTATGTGGGCTAATTTTTTTATTAATACCTGCGCGTATGGCCAAGTTTTTAATCAGGTTGAAAACACTCACTCTCGATATTTTATTTCCCAATCTATTTAAGAATAAGTAATCCTCTTGGCCAGATTTTATTTGCATATGGTTTCGTACCTCATGCTGATAGGATTTAATAAATTTCAAAGCACTTTTTCCTATAGGAGTTAAACGCTCTTTATTTCCTTTTCCCAAAATACGAAGAAAGCCAACATCTTCATAAATATTACTAATTTTTAAGTTGACCAATTCGGAAACTCGTAATCCAGCACTGTAAATGGTTTCGGCCATAGCACGGTCTCTGGGGCCACTCGCTTTGCTCATATCTATGGTCTCAAATAATTGGTCAATTTCATGAATACTTAAGGTATCAGGAAGTTTTCTGCCTAATCTTGGAAGTTCAATTAGCTCCGAAGGATCTACTGAAATAAGATTTTCATAAGAAAGATATTTATAAAATCCTTTGATGCCTGAGACTATTCTTGCTTGTGAGTAAGGAGAAAGACCTAATTCATTAATAAATTTAATAAAATCAAGTAAATCAACAGGCAATACCTGCAATGGATCTGGAATTTTTTTATGCATATTCAAAAACTCCATTAATTTTGTAACGTCTCTTGTATAGGCATCTATAGAATTTGATGCTAAAGCCCTTTCGAGCTTTAGGTAATTCTTGAACTGTTTGATATAGAGATTCCAACTCATTAAAAGGCAAAAGTAATCAGGACATGCAAATAGCGATCATTAACGGACCAAATTTAAATTTA
>CAJWQD010000023.1 GCA_913045135.1 uncultured Flammeovirgaceae bacterium
GCTTCATATCGCTGAATTAGCAAATCATAATGAGTATTTGAAACTGCATAGGCATTTCGTACTCGCTTGGAGAATTCGAAAATATTCAGGGGCTTGTCAGTTACAATGGCCTTGGTGAGTTCCGCTTTGATGAGCGCATTTTGATAACCTTTTTCGCTGATGAAGTCATCTAATTCTGATGGTGATAAATGGAAAGACCCCATGAAAATGGTTCCCGTGAAAAGGGTTAATGATATGAGAAAAATAACTAATCCTGTATTTTTTATATTGCTCATTTCTTAGATCTCACTAAAAATCCGTTTCCAGTTTTTCTTTTTTAATTCAATCTTTGTACCCTTTTCTTCGTTGAATTTAAATAAAATTTCAGATGCATATTTTTTGTAAAATTCAGGATCAAAATTGGCGTCTTCGAGATGGGTTAAAACATAAGTGACAGTTTTTTTTTCTGTAAGAACTCTATCAAAAAATGAATGCCGCATTCGCATGCCAAAGTTATTGATACCAATAAATTGCTTTGTATTTTTATCATAGCTCAAATGAATACTAATAGTTCCATCTTTATGTTCCCAATAAAAGCGAGCTTCATTTTTTTTGGGCTTGGCCCATACCCGGCCATATGTTTGATACTCAATATTTAAGAATTTTGCAGAATTAAACCAATGCCCGGGATGGTAAGCAATTCTATTCTTGCAAATAGTCTGAGCTAAGGTCTCTCCCATCATTCTACCAGTATACCAAACGGCTTCAATAGCTTTTCGTTCACCCATGGGTTCCTGTTGTTCAGCACAATCTCCAATGGCATAAACATTAGTAATATTGGTTTCTAAAAACCGATTTACTAAAATGCCTGTGCCTGTCAATATTTTACTGCTTTTAACAAAATCGATGTTTGGTGAAACGCCCGCTGTTAAGCCTACCATATCACATAATATTTCTTCTCCAGTTTCTTTAATGATTATGGATTTGGCTTGACCTTCGCCATTGGCTTTTATTTCTTTTAATTGAGTATTCAAACGTAAGTCGACATGATGTCCCCGAATATGTCTATTGATCATGTCAGATTCCTGATAGGGCAAAACCTCATTCCAAAAACTTTTTTCTCGTACTAAAAAGGTAATGGGAATATTTCGGCTCAGCAGCATTTCAGCTAACTCAATACCAATCAATCCACCACCTACAATAACCGCTCGTTTACATGTTTTATTATTGGGTGCAAATTGCTCCAATTGCTCCAAATCTTGTTTATGATATAGGCCTGTAACGCCTTTCAGATCTTGACCTGGCCAGTCAAATTTATTAGGTTTTGAACCACTCGCAATCACCAGTCGATCATAAGAAATTGAGGTATTATTTTCAAAAAATATTGAGTTATTATCGGTATCAATACTTTTGACAAAACCATGTATCAAATCAATTTTATTCTTTTCCCAAAACCAATTTTCATAGGGTTGTGTATGTTTAAATTCCATATGTCCCATATAGACGTACATAAGAGCCGTTCTCGAAAAAAAATAAGGTGATTCTCCAGAAATCAGGGTAATTTGGTAATTTGAATTTTTTCTTATGTGCCGTGCAGCGGTAACTCCAGAGATCCCATTTCCGATAATTACAATATGTTTCATTCTTGAATTTTTTGATAGTATTGTATTGTTAAAGTTAAGGACTTAAGACGATTTTTCGGTTAATAAATTTATGCTAATAATATTTTAGGGGGAATATTATATATTTTGAATGCAAGTGGCCAACTAGAACCATGGAAGAGTTATTTTCATTGGCCTATGTAAGAAAATTTTTGTGTAAATTTTAGCAGTTAAAAGGAATGTACAAGTTTCCATTTTTTTAGGGGTTTGAATAAAGTAGCATTATGAAGGTGATTACTGCACAAAATAAAAATAAAAGATTTTTAGAACTAATGTTAATCATATTAGCTGGTGAATCCGTATTTTTTTTACCTTTTGTAATTCAACGTGTATTCAGACCCACTTTTCTAGACGTCTTTGAATTAACCAATTATGAATTGGGCATTTGCTTTTCAATTTATGGTTTGGTAGGATTATTTTCTTATTTTTTTGGTGGAACTTTAGCCGATAAATTTTCACCGAGAATATTGATGTCTTTAGCTTTAGTATTTTCAGCATTTGGAGGATTGTGGATGATGAGCTATCCCTCTTATTCAATTCTCAAATGGTTGTACGGATATTGGGGATTTACTACTATTTTTTTATTTTGGGGGGCTATGATTAAGCAGACGAGAATCTGGGGGGGATCCGAAAAACAGGGTATAGCGTTTGGCTTTTTAGATGGAGGTAGGGGACTGGTAGCTGCTTTGTTGAGTTCTTTAGGTGTAATAATTTTTGCTCATTATTTAGAGGATGCAACAGACCTAACATTATTTGATCGACAGGAAGCTTTTAAGGGTGTTTTGATCTTTACTTCAGTATTTGTTGGAGGGATAGGTATACTGGTTTTTTACCTTTTGGATAAAAGTGAAGAGCTTAATTATTCAATTGTTTCCTCACAGGTTTTTATTTGGAGTGATTTCAAGAAGGTCATGAAAATTCCTTCAGTTTGGTATCTCACTATAATTGTATTGTGTGCATATCTAGGCTATAAAGTCACAGATGTATTCTCATTATATGCCAAAGAAGTTATGTTTTATGATGAAATAGCTGCTGCCGAAATGGGGTCCAGATTATTATACTTGAGACCGGTAGTAGGTGTTATAATTGGTTTATTGGCAGATCGTACCCGGGGGTCTTTGGTGATTTTATTGGCCTTTATAATAATGTTTTTCGGGAGTATGTTTTTCGCGACAGAGATCATTAATGCAGAATTGAATAGTTTATTTTTTATGGGGGTCACTTTGTCGGCTGTCGGGATATATGCTTTACGAGCACTTTATTTCTCTGTAATGCGAGAGGGATTTATACCTATCAATTTGACAGGGACTGCCGTGGGAATTATTAGTTTTATCGCTTATACTCCTGATATTTTTTCGGGTCCAATCATTGGATATTTACTGGATAGTAACCCAGGAGGGGCTGGATATAGCTCTGTTTTTTCTCTTTTAGCTGTTTTTTCTCTTTTAGGCTTATCGGCCACTTGGGCTTTTAGAAAATCAGTATCAACTAACCATCAATAAACGCTTGCCCTCTTGAAGTAATGTTTCCCTCTTTTGTAGGCTTAAACTAAGTGGTAATTGGGCTAGACCAATGATCCTTCGAATAAGTTCCATACCTTCAAATTGATCAACCAAAGAAAAATTTACCTCTGATGCAGGATAATGTTTCCAAAAGTCGTTTAAATATGAGATTGGTTGTTCGGCCATCTTTAGATGTGCTCTTAGTACTCCAAGATCATATTCTTTGGGGCCAAAAAAACAAAATTCAGGATCAATGACATGAAAACCAGATTTTGTTTTTAACCAACTTCCAGGATAGTAGTCACCATGAAGTAGAGAAGTGCCCTCTGAAAGATATTGTTTTCCCAATTGGATAGCTGCTTTTTTTAATAAGGTATCTTGTCTCATTTTTTGAGCTAGTCGTTGAAGGCCGGGTTTTATCTCGTTGAGGTCAATGTTATTTTTTTCTGAGTAAGGATATACAAATAAATGTTCGTGATTAAGTTGTCTCAAGGCTAAATTTTTTGGGAATTGTGAGCTCTTTGATTCACTAAATGGAGTGTTATGTAGTTGGTGCAAAAAAGAAAGGGTCGCAACATACTCTTTTTGAGATAAATTAAAATTATTTTGATACAATAATTGATAATCAGAGGACCTTCCTAAATCCTCTAAGAATATGATTTTATTAGTTCGGTCATACCCTAGGAGTCTGGGAAGGTAATGACTGCACGAAGAAGTATGAATTAATTTATAAAATTGGGCTTCAATATCAATACGATCAATGGGGGCAGGTATTTGGGGATATTTGTTGACATAATTCCTGGACTGTTTAAGTATGAAACTACCTTTTTGGGATATTATTCTGAGGACTACATTCATGTTACCTGCGCCCGGTGTCTCTATGCTTATAATTTGATCTTCCTCATGCATCCAATCATTTCTAACAATTATATTTTTGAGTTCAGTTTTAGAACTATTCAAGTTTATTTCTTTCATATTATGACAATCATTGAGGGCTCATTTATGTATTGAATAAAAGTAGTTGTATACCTATACTTAATATAAACTTCAAGCATTATTTAAGATAAATACTGCCATGGTTTGATTAGAATTTTTCCTTCAGACATATTTTCTGTGAAGGTATTTAGGCCTTCTATGACTTGCGCCAATGACATTCGATTTCTTATTTGAATTTCATGCTGACTACATAAAAATTTTTGTACTTTTTTAAACGATTGTAATAGGGTGAACATTGATTGCTCATTTATCCATTTTGGAAGCCAAAAACCACTTATTTTCTTGTCTTCAAAAATAAATCTTCCATGAGGAACGATCGTTTCTTGTTCAGATAAGGCACCATATACCATAACTTCTCCCCCCTTTGGTAAGGAGGCCAATAGTTGGGAAACCATTGTTCCCGAAAGCGCATCAAAAGCGATTTTCACGTTAAGCTTTTTGAATAAGTTATCCATTTCACTTTTAAAAGTAGGAGACGAGCTGTCGAGTATGAATTGAGTACCACTTTTCTTGAGTAACTCAACTTGTTGGGGTCGCCGCACGATGTTGACACATTGAAGACCATTTTGTTTGCACATTTTATCAAGTAATTTGCCTAAAGCACTAGCTGCTGCAGTATTGGCAATTGTGCGGCTTCCTTTTTTTTTGGCGATACTGATTATCGCGATTACTGACAAAGGATTTATCAACAACATAGAACCTTGTTCTAAACTTAAATTTTCTTTCAAAGGGATGGTAGTTCTCGCTTGAGTAAGTGTGTATTCTGCCCATGTACCATTTCCGTTTTGAGGAGCAAAACAGGCCACTTTTTTACCTAATAATCTTCTAGAAAAAAAATCATTTCCGGTGGCCATTACGATTCCACTACCTTCAAAACCAGCTACCACGGGCAATTTTTTGGGAGAAGTATATAACCCCCTTAAAAAGGCCCAATCTGAGGGATTGATAGGAGCACTGTCAATTTTCACCAAAACCTCTCCTTTGACAGGCTGAGGGACTGCTAAATCTTCAACAGTAAGGCCTTTATCAAATTCCTTTAAGATTAAACCTTTCATAGAATTTGGAAAATGTTTGTTGAATATGTTTTTCATAAGTCTACAAGAATAATCAAAATATTGATAGGATTTATTAGGTGAGTTACATGGATGAGTATTTAGATTATTTTATGTGGAGATTCAAATCAAATTTTAAGATTGAATAAAGGGAATATGTTTATCTTATAGTCAAACCTCTCTTCAATCAATTTTTATGAATAACTTGATTAATTAGGTTAATGTTTTATGAAAACAGATAGATTTTTTTATTTACTGATTTTGTCAGGATTACTGGGTTGTGTCGGAGAGTTCAAAACTGCAGAAATTGAACAGTGGGAGGCTCAGGCTGCGCAGGTAGAAATTATTAGAGATAATTTTGGGATTCCACATATTTATGGTAAAACAGATGCAGATGCAGTATTTGGGCTCTTGTATGCTCAATGTGAAGATGATTTTCACAGAGTAGAGCGAAATTATATATGGGCCATCGGACGATTGGCAGAGGTAACCGGAGAGGAGGCACTTTATAGTGATTTGAGGGCCAAATTGTTTATGACCAAAAGCGAGGCCATTTATGCCTATGAAGGCAGTCCAAAGTGGCTAAAAGATCTTTGTGATGCTTTTGCAGCGGGAATTAATTATTATTTATATACCCACCCACAGGTAAAACCAGATTTATTGACTCATTTTGAACCTTGGATGCCATTTTACTTCAGTGAGGGATCCATTGGAGGTGATATCGAGCGGGTATCGATACCTCAAATAAAAGCTTTTTATGAGGGTGATCAGTCACTTCCGCTTGTTAGTAATGATCGTCAAGTGCTGATCCAAGAGTACCTGATGGAACCAAAAGGATCTAATGGGATAGCTATTGGAAGAGGATTAACTAGTTCTGGAAATGCCTTATTGCTAATCAATCCACATACTTCTTTTTTCTTTCGGGGAGAAGTTCATATTGTGAGTGAAGAGGGCTTAAATGCATATGGAGCAGTTACTTGGGGTCAGTTTTTTGTTTATCAAGGCTTTAATGAAAAATTAGGTTGGATGCATACCAGTACTTATACGGATGTCATTGATGAATTTGTGGAAAAGGTACATGAAAAAGATGGAGTTTATTATTATCAATACGGTGAAGAAATAAGGCCTATTTCTTCCTATAATGTCAAGTTGAAATATAAGAAAGGAGATAATATCATAGAGAAAAGTATTACTGCTTATCGTACGCATCACGGTCCCATTACTCACATGACAGATGATAAATGGACTTCAACTGCTTTAATGTGGAAACCCATTGAGGCATTATCACAGTCTTATATTAGAACCAAAATACATAATCTGGAGGGATTCAATAAAATGATGGATATGCGTACCAACTCTTCAAATAATACCGTTTACGCTGATGCACAAGGGAATATTGCCTATTATCACGGGAATTTTATTCCCAAAAGGGATATGAAATTTGATTATAGTAAACCTGTAGATGGAAGTAACCCCTATACTGACTGGAAAGGATTACATTCTCTTGCAGAGTCTATCAAGATCATCAATCCACCTAATGGATGGATTCAAAATTGTAATTCAACTCCTTTTAGTTCGGCAGGTCGGTTTAGTCCAAAAAAAGAAAATTATCCATCTTATATGTCGAGAGATGAAGAAAATTTTAGAAGTATTCATGCCATAAGATTACTAAAAGAAAGCGTAGATATGGACTTAGATAAGCTTATTAAATTGGCTTATGATCCCTATTTGCCCGCTTTTGAAATATTGATTCCGGGATTGATTAAAGCCTATGATCAGTCGGAAAAAGAAGCTATTCTTTCGGCACCGATTGAGATTTTACGTACTTGGGATTTTGCTGTTTCAAAGGAATCCATTGCCATGACATTGGCTCATTATTACGGCATTAATTACCTAAAAAATGGAGTTCGCCCGAACGGATTGAAATTCACTGAATTGGTACAATATTGGAGCGGAGCATCTCCTGAAAGTGAAAGATTGCTTCTTTTTAAAAATGTCATAGCTGATCTTAATAAAGATTTTGGTTCTTGGAATCAACCTTGGGGCCAGGTTAACAGATATCAGCGTTTAAATGGGGCGATCAGGCAAAATTTCAGTGATGAAAAGCCTAGTTTGCCCATAGGATTGGCTTCGGGTAATTGGGGTGCTTTGGCCGCATATGGTTCGCGCTATGATAATAATACAAAAAAGATATATGGTACCCGTGGCAATAGTTTTGTAGCCGTTGTTTCTTTTGGGGATAGGTTGAAAGCCAAATCAATTTTGGCCGGTGGACAAAGTGGGGACCCAAGTTCACCCTACTTTGATGATCAAATATCATTATATGCAAATTGCTCTTTCAAAGAAGTAGCATTTTATAGAGAAGATGTAGAGGCTCGAGCGCAAATTAAATACCAGCCAGGATTAAGATGATGCAGATATAGGAAGGACTCTAAATGTCTTTATGAGGTATTATATCACGCTTACTCTTAAATTTTACTCTATTATTTTATCTGATATAGCATCCCAAAGCTTGATTCTTTGTCTTATCGATTCCTTAGCTACAATCAAGACCTCTTTCCACTTTTTAGTATCTTCACCACAAAGTTCGGAAACCATTTGTAAGGATAAAGGACCGTGTTCATCTCCATCAAGTTCAATATGTCTATTAAAGTAGTATGCGATTTTGTTGTACTTATTTTTATTGATATCCCCTTCGCTCAAAATTTCATTAAACATGTCAGGTATTATGTCCTCTCGGCCAAAAGTGAAAGCAGCTGCAATAAGATGTGTCTTATTAGTTGATATGATTTGAAAAGTATATTTCGTAAAGTCAGCTACTCTTTTTTCCAGTTGAACATCATCTAAGGCTTTTTCTATTTTTGTACCTTTAGTTACTTCCTTAATAAAATAGTCAATTTTCGCTGTATTTGCTCCTATTTCTACCATAGCTTCTAAATACATTTCAAAATGACTTCGAGGTTGGTTTAATTCATTCAAATCGCTTTCTTCACCCAGTATAATCTCATTTATAAAACGTGCCAAAACTGCATTTTTAGCTGGAATCCAAGGAAGCTGTAATTGTGTCAGACTTTGCTGTAACGATTTGAGTAAAGACATGAAATCCCAAACTGCAAAAATGTGGAGTTCCATGAAAGTTCTAATGTCCCTAGTGTTTTTTAGGGTTACATAAATCCTGTGGTCATGCAAATTTTTCCTAAGGTCGGAAAGTTCGCGAGTAATATGTTCTATCATATTTATTTTAATATTTGATTACACGGTGGCAAAAATTTAATAAATCTAAGTATTTAATAATATTATTTGACAACTATAGACACCACAAAAAACATTAAATTGAAAAAATAAGTTTCCTTGATTGTCCGTTTAAAATTCAAACTAAATTCAAAAGATGTAAATTTTTTTTGAGAGGTGTATTGATGTTATTCAATCTGCAATCTTTTATGCATTTTTCTAATTAGCCATTCATGATCCAATTTTTAAATTGGTCAGGAGTTAAATTACTTCCACAAATAATAACCCCGACTTTTTTATTCCACCATCTTTTTTTGTTATCTCCCAGTGCTGCTATTCCTACGGCAGCTGATGGTTCGCTAACTATACCTAAGTGTTGGTACAAAAGTTTCATTGCTTTTAAAGTTGCACTGTCGGAGACTAAAAGTGTATCATCTATAATATGCTCTAAATCGATTAAAGATTGTTTTACCGGGATTCTGATCGCAATGCCATCAGAAATGGTATTTACAGAAGGATAAGTGATTAGCTTTCGGCTGCGAATGGATTCAACCATGGAGGGAGCTCCCTCTGATTGTACCGCTATTAATTCGGTTTGAGGGCTTAATTCTTTGAAAACCCTACCAATTCCACTAAATAAGGCGCCATTTCCCAGAGGAATCAATAACGCATCTAATACATCAGGGAGTTTTAAAAGCTCTAATCCAATAGTACCTGCTCCCGTCAGGGTTTCCAAATCTTCACTATCTTCGATGAACCGCATTTTTTGTTTATTAGCATATGCTTTTGCGATAATTTTTGCTTCATCAAAGTCTTCACCCATCAATTTAACTATTGCTCCAAAGGATCGCATCATTTCAATTTTATAGCTGTTGGCATTTTTACTCGCAAAAACTGTTAAAGGTATTTTTTTTTCTGACAGGCATAAGCCATAGCTTGGCCAAAATTTCCCGCACTGGCACAAACTATAGGATCATATTCTTCTATTTGTGCGATGAGTAATTCAGCACCTCTTCCTTTGAAGGATTTGATGGGATTAAGGGTTTCAATTTTTACCATAAGTTGACAATTGAAAACATCACTTAAGCCCTTGGAAATAAATTGAGGGGTATTTAAGAATGATGGGTCAATCAAAGGGATTGCTCCTCTGATTTTATTCATATTAAGTCGATGCTTCATGTAGGTATAGTATTCATACTTTCAGTTGAATGTAAAAGGATTACCTAAATTAAACAAGTAAAATATAGGGATTACCCTAAAAATGATTCAGATTTTATCGGCCTTGTACAAGTATTCCCCCGGATATTGAATATGAAATAGTTTTCGCACAATTATGTTTTATTGGTAATTATGTAGAAAGAATGGTCTTATTCAAGCTTCTATTTTCTTATGATGGTCCTCTCTTAAAACCGTTTTGGCTCTTACTTTTGCAAGAGATAATTCATTGATGAGGATATTAATTTGTTAGACATTAGTTCTGCCATAAAGGGTTAACATGCAATTTTGGGCTTAATTTTTCATTAATTTGAAAATACGATGAATAAGGCATATTTATGTCCAGATCATTAGTATGCCCCACTGCTCGAAATCCATCGAACCTTGAGGTCTGGGTCTTTCATTTCCTTATCTAAAGGATACATGGGTCTTTTAATCCTTTTATAGTCTAGCCTGTCTAAGTTTTGATCCACTCCTCCTGGAGTAAGTGCCATAATCCAATCTCCTCGCATATCATAAAGTTCAGGAACTAAATAACCAATTTTCACAACAAGAATTTCTGAATTTCTTGGATCTAATCCCAATCGGGTAAAATCTTTTTCATAATGATATGGCTTTCTTCTTTTGGTAACAATGATTTTAACACTTCCCACTTTTACAACTGCTTCTGTTTCAGCATTCATATCTCCATGAATGAGGGCTTCTACGGTTCCTTCGAGTTTAATAGGAGGCGCATAGCGATGGTCAATTTGGGCCCCAACATAAGCTGATACTTTTCCACCAACACCTACTAAATTAGCTTGTTCAATGAGGCCAGGCCCAGGTATCGAAGCATAAATTAGTTCGGGCCCATCAATTGATTTGAGTTCGGGGTGATCCAAAATTTTCTTTAAAGTCCAAGTGACATCTCCAGCACCTCCTGCTGTAGGATTGTCACCCATATCGCTAATGATATAAGGATTTTTTTTACTGGACAACGCATTAGACAAACTTTTTTCAAAAGTTGTTGTGGGGGCTACAAATTCAAATTCGTATCGCTTTTCCCAAAAGCTGGATGCCAAAAGTTCAGCTGTTTTCTTGATGATGAGTTTGTCATCACCGGTAACCATGACTACAGCATGGTTCCTGGGCTCATCAGCCCAAGCATAACCAATCCAAATGGCAGCATCGATGATACCTTCTTGAGCAGCAGCATGCCCTACTTTCTCATATAGACTTTTCCCAGGTTCTACACGGGTGCTTGTTTTCTCACCAGGTAATAATATAGGAATAGGAATCCATGCTTTAAAAGCTGGCTTTCCCTTACCATTTTCCAGTCGAATCAAAAGGTTTTCAACTGCACGTTCTTTGGATTCTAGCGCGTCCTCATGGGGGGCCATACGATAACAAGTGATTAGATCAGTGTGTTGGGCTAATTTTTGAGAAACATTTCCATGTAAATCCATTGAGGTTGAGATTAGTGTTTGTGTTCCAATAACTTTTCTAATTCGTTCGATGAAGTCACCTTCAGCATCGTCTAGGCCTTCGACGCTCATTGCCCCATGTATGTCAAAAAACAATCCATCATAAGGTTTATATTTATTTAGCGTGTCCAAGGTTTTGATTACGAGACGCTCATAAGCCTCCCGCGTAACCCGACCTCCTGGCAGTGCATGACCTTTCAGAATGGGAATCCAATTGGCACGTTGTCTCATGGCAGTATTTTGCGCCAAAAAAGGATAATAGTCAAAAATAGCATGGCCAGTCTTGGCACGAAAAGCCTCTTCATGTGTAAGAGCAGGCGAAAAAGTGCTGGATTCAATGGCTAGTCCTGCAATGGCAATTTTTAGTTCAGAACTTTCTTCTTTTAGTTTTTTACAGCTTAAAAGTAGCCCTACAAAAACACTAAAAGTAAATTTTATAATAAGTTTCATTCTCATTAAATAGGTGCTTAAGGTAATAAAATTTTAGGCCAATCTAAACTATGTAAGGAAAACTATTTAAGGAATTGTAATCTTTTCATATCGGTATTGATAACTTAGCATATAATAGTTGAGATTATCCGAGAAAAAAAAATATTCCGATATTATTATCTAAAAAAATTACATTCAAAATTCCCTTTCGATTCGAACTATTTTTTTAAAATAAAAGTTATATAAGACATGAATTTACTATCTGACATTTTACAGGTTATTCTGGCCCTATCGGTTATTTATGTTTGGGTTTTCCGATTTGACAATATCGTATTGGAATTTAAGCAGTATGGTTTATCAGACCTAACTCGAAGTTTTGTAGGAGCCTCAAAAATTTCTCTGTCCACTTTATTGGTTGCAGGGATATGGTTTCCGCCTCTAGTACTCATGTCATCAATTTTAATGGCTTTTCTGATGATTTGTGCCCAAATAGCACATTTTAAAGTAAAAAATCCTTGGAGGAAACATCTGCCTTCCCTTGCCCTTTTAATTATATCCATTATCATAGCTGGAATCGCTGCCAAGATAATTTAAATTGGTCATATTCGATAAAGCACTTATAGGATTTTCTGCTATATCTTTCCTCATTTACGGAAGTGCTTACTTCTTTTCAAAAGCGATGAAATTAGAGTTTAAAAGGTTTGGTTTGGAAAAATTCGGTAGGCTAACTGGATGTTTGGAAATATGCGGAGGCCTTGGTCTCATTGTTGGAATATGGTCACCTCTCTTGTTAATGTTATCATCTTTGGGATTATCCCTTTTGATGCTTCTGGGTTTTGGAGTAAGACTTAAAATGAGAGACAACTTTAGGCTTTCTTTTCCTTCATTTTTTTATATGCTGTTAAATTTTTACATTTTTTATTATATTGGATTGGATAATCTTTAAAAGTTGAAGTAAATACTCATAAATATCCTAAAGTTTTTATTTTACTTTTCAAAGTAATGAAAGATTATGAAAAAAGTGTTTTTAATTCTATGTCTATTGGGAATCATATTGCCATATTATCAATTACTCTTGTTTGTTCAAGGGGGTGGATCAATTGAGCAGTTTTGGACAGAGGCCTTCGCTTCGTATCCATCTTCAATGCTTGCTATGGATTTAAGCGTTGCTGCTTTCGCTTTTTTGATTTTTTTGATTTTTGCAAAAGTGCAAAATCGAATAAAACGGCTACAATTCACAAAATACCTTATTTGTTTGTTTTTAGTCGGTTTTTCCCTAGCATTACCTTTATATCTATATGACAATTTCGAAAAATAAAATATAAAGAAAGGTGAAATAGCATGGTTACATGTTTTTGATAACATGACATGCCATAATAGGCCTTCATTATCAAGTTGGAAGTTCTATTAAACCCAATATTTATTTTAGGGTCTTTCAGATCGGAAGTTTTGGTAGAGCTATTTTATGTTGATTGAAATAAATATGAAATAATACCAAACAAATTGGTAGATATTTTGAGGATGGGCATGAAACAAATTTTTGAGGATCATAAAGATTTTGTATTAATGAAGAGGCCTACACATATTAAAAATTCATAGAACGGATTAATTATTTTCTGTTTTCAATGGAAAAGGAAAAAATCTAACTATTTATTGAGTTTAATTTTTAATATCGCAGTCAAGAAAAAATTTTAAAATGATAATATAATTATTTTATTGGTCGAGTTTATCAATAATTACTCGCATTTCGCTTTATATTGTAAAGTCAAACCACTCTTCCGCCATTATCATATTGATATTTACAAAAAGTAATAATTAAGACAAACCTTGAATATGACATTTTTAAAGTTTACGCAAATCTTTAGTATTGTTTACATTCTCTTGTTGCTGGGTAATTGTGCAAGTAATGTGGTAGAACCCGTAGCGTTTGATAACGAGGAGGCTACTTTAGATAATGATACTGATCTAGATGGTGTTTTAGATGAGTTAGATAGTTGTAATGCGACGCCAGCTGGAGCCTTGGTTGATGCTTTAGGCTGTAGGATAATAAATGAATATAATTCAAATTATTTTTTGATTTGGCAAGACGAGTTCTCAAAAGAGGGTACCGTAGACGGTACAAAATGGCATCATCAAATAATCGCTCCCAACAATGGTGCTTGGTTCAACGGAGAAAAACAACATTATACAGATAAGGTTGCAAATTCCTATGTGAACGATGGTTTCTTGATAATCAAAGCAATTAATGAGAGGTATGAGTTTGGCGGCTCGACACAGAATTATACTTCCGCAAGACTAAATTCTAAATTCTCTTTTAGATATGGCCGCATTGATGTCCGAGCAAAATTACCTGGATCTGCTGGGACATGGCCAGCTATTTGGACACTGGGTACCAATATAAACGAAATCGGAAATTATTTTGGGAGTACCGCTGGAGATGTAGGGTGGCCTAGTTGTGGCGAGATCGATATTATGGAGCAAAATGGTTGGGACAAGACTGAACTGCTAGGGCATTTTCATTGGGGACATACAAGTACAGGTGAATATGCTAGTTATGGTAAAACAACTTTTATAGAAGATGCAATGGATGAGTTTCATATTTATTCATTGGAATGGACAGAGGGTCAACTTAGAGTATTACTAGATAATAGGGTATTTTTAGCAATGAACAATACGGCTTCAATACCCTATGATAATCCACATTTTATTTTACTTAATATAGCTATGGGTGGAAATTTAGGAGGAGAGATTCAATCTGACTTTTCTAGTGATTCAATGCAAGTTGATTATGTGAGGATTTACGAAAAAGAGTAAATATCTTTTTGAATAATTTTAAAATTATTTTACCTATCATGATTTTTTTGATGTTCAATAACAACTTTAAAGGTACTCTCCAGTGCTAAGTCTTGACCACTGGTTTTAGCCTGAAAAAAATTTTATTTACACCGATGGCATTTAAATGTTAAGGGATATTCAGGAAATATGAAATTTATAGATGTCATTCAATTAGACATCTAACATTTATTCAAAGTAAGATATTGTAAAATAAATTTTGCCTATTTTTAATTCATTTTTGATTGTATAGATATGAAAAACTGTATTCAGCTCATTTTTTTGTTAGTATCGATTAATTTAAAGGCTCAAACATCGACTTTTTATGGTGATTACAATATAAATAAAAATATTAATACAAATGTAATTGAGGATAATAAGATCGATGTTTCGAAGGACGTCAATTGGACAATAAGGACTATTGATTATGAGCAATTAGCTTTAGAGAATACTCAAAGAGAAGTTGATAGATTAAATAGTCTGAAGTTTTCTAATGATCTTCTTCGACAAAGAGCCTTAGAGGTAGCTAATGATCCGAATAAGGCATTTGATTATGGTAGTGATATCTTTTTTACAAAGAGGGGAACTCAAGCTAAAATTTTGGGCTTCAAAAAAACTTTTCATAAGCAGAGAGAACTAGACGGTGATTTCTTTACTAAAAATCATCAATCAAATTATAGAAATCAAAGTAAGGATGGTATTATCACTGAAATTGAGTTGCATGGATGTTTCAAATTGAGTGGATTGAATAAAAAAAATCCAAATTCTAAAGAAACATGGGAACGATTTAAAAATGGTGCTGAGGAATATGCAAAAATTAAGGATTGGATCATAGGCGAAGTTACTAAGGATGGATCAGATCTTTTCATTCATAGTAAAGATATTACGAGCGCTACAGTATTTTCTTTAAAGGGATTTAAGGGCTCTGTAAGCTATGAAGATGACTATAATTACGTTATTAAAGACAATTATACTTCAGATTTTGATGGAGGGGTTTGTGAGGCAGGCGCAAGATTTAAAGGAGACAAAGATGAAGTAACTTTTGCGCAGCTAGAGGGCAGAAGATATTATTTTAAAGCTTTAATTGAAAATATTATTTCAACTGCTATGATGGGTGGAAAATAGTTGGGCAATTTAATGAGTTGTACTCATCTATTTTCCTATTTGCAAACCAAAATTCATGCATTAAAAGCGTTTAATCTATCCGGTAAATATTGGAAGTCAGGAAAACTTTGTAACTACTTGATTGGGTTAAAATGTTGCGTTCATGCTTGGTAATACTAAAAAATTCTCAATACAGTAAGCAGAAAGACTTCAAAGCAGAGGAGGAGGGATTCGAACCCCCGGTACCTCTCGGTACGCCGGTTTTCAAGACCGGTGCATTCGACCACTCTGCCACTCCTCTGTGCGTTTTAACCTTAAAAATTGGATGCAAACTTAATTTATCTTTAAGAAAATTGCAACAAAAGAAACACCCATGTCTCTAAGTAATGGTATCCTTTTTTGGTTAGTAAATAAGAAGAGTTAGTAAACTTACAATGTATAGTAAAATGTTACTTAATATCTCACAATGAGATATCTTACTTGACAGCAGATTCCTTGCTAGTATATAGTAAACGTTTAATTTAGCAGCTAATCTCAGCTGAAATATTGGTTTAAGTTAGTTCACCTTCTTATTGCAGTTTACGAACTAGGAGCATTTTTATAATAAAACTAAGATTATTCAATCCAAGCACGGGTTTTATCTTTTCCATTAGAGGAGGGAAGTATATTCATTGTAATTGTTCAGTATTATTTTGAATAAATTACACAAACCTTTTAAATATGGTGAGTAAACTAACTTAAACCAATTAAGCAGACTAGAAATTTTTATTGAAAGAACTTAAAATAAATCATATAACAAAATATAGAATAAAGAACATTCTCAAAATAGAATCTGTAATTTTAAAACATGTTTAAAGATATTGTACCTCTCGCCGAACGTATGCGACCCAAAAGCTTGTCTGAGATTATTGGCCAAGGTCATTTGGTAGGAGATCAAGGCATACTTCGTAATGCAATTATTTCAGGAAGAATACCATCTATTATTTTTTGGGGACCTCCAGGTACAGGTAAAACTACATTAGCCAATATAATCGCCAATGAGGTAAGGATACCTTTTCATGTGCTTAGTGCTATCAATGCTGGTGTAAATAGTGTAAGAGAAGTGATTGCCAAGGTGAGTCCTGGCCGAAAAAATGTTCTATTTATTGATGAGATTCATCGATTCAATAAACTTCAACAAGATGCTTTATTGGGTGCGGTGGAGAAAGGAAAGATTACTTTGATCGGTGCAACTACTGAAAATCCCAGTTTTGAAGTTAATGCTTCGCTTTTGTCTAGAACACAAGTTTACCGGCTGAATCCCTTGACCAACGATGAACTCAATTCCATCATGGTGCAGGCTATAGCAAAGGACATCAATCTAAAAACTTATAAAGTTATTATTAAGCAAAAAGAGGCACTTTTCAATCTTTCAGGGGGTGATGCGCGCAAATTATTGAATCTACTTGAACAAGTGGTAACCAGTCAAAAATTAAATAATGCAGTTATCACAGATGCTTTAGTCATAAAGGTGGCACAACAAAAAACAGTATTGTATGATAAAAAAGGGGAAATGCATTACGATATCATTTCAGCTTTCATAAAATCCATCAGGGGGAGTGATCCCAACGCAGCAGTGTATTATTTGGCTAGAATGATCGAAGGTGGGGAAGAGGTTAAATTCATCGCAAGGCGATTGGTTATTTTGGCAGCGGAAGATATTGGAAATGCAAATCCAACGGCTTTGGTGATGGCTACAAGTACTTTTCAAGCAGTAAGTGTCATTGGCTACCCAGAATCTCGTATTATTTTGGCCCAATGTGCCATTTATTTGGCGAGTTCACCCAAGAGTAATTCTAGTTATAAGGCCATTATTGGGGCACAAGCAGAAGTGGTAAGAACGGGTAATTTACCGATTCCCATTGAGTTACGAAACGCACCTACTCAATGGATGCAGACGGAAGGCTTCGGAAAGGGATACCAATATGCACACGATCATTCTGGAAATTTCATATTGTCTGAATTTCTACCTACTTCCATATCGGGAACCAAATTTTATGATCCAGGAAGTAATCCGCGCGAGGAAGAATTACGAAAGCATTTGAGAGATAAGTGGAAAGAGAAGTATGAATATTGAAGAAAATAATTTTTTAAAATATTTATATTGGTAAATTCTCCCTTGGTATTTCTTGTCTCGTTTAAATAGTTAAATCCACCTTTCACTATAAGTAACTAGCATTATTAGCCATTCTTAGTTATTGTTTAGGGGCCACTTTATTCCAAATTTGTATTGTAAAATCTTATTCAAATTAGAATTCTTTGAGATATATTCCGAATAAAACAATTTTGGCATGGGAAAAGCAAATTTGGCATCAGCAATAAAGTTTATTTCGAGTGAAATGGACTCATTAACTCCTAATTTGATTAGTATCTTACAGGATGGTCAAAAAGAAATTCCACAAACCATCATTAAAACTATCAGATTGAGTCATTGCCCACATTTAAATGAGCTTTTAAACAAACGATTAAAATTAAGTAATGCATAATTGAACATGAAAACAATATCTAATAACATAGGACTTTTTTATGGCTCAGATACAGGAACTACCGAGTATGTTACCGAACTACTACTTAAAAAAAATCAAAAAAAGGGCTCAAGTGTCCATTTATGACATTAGTGAGGTTGGACTTTTGGAATTTGATGATTATGATTTTTTAATCCTGAGACTATCCACTTGGTTTGATGGTGATTTACAAAGTGACTGGGAAGTATTTTTTGATACATTTAAAAGGATTAATTTTTTTTAAAAAAAAGTGGTTATGGTGTTGGAGATCAAATTGGATATAATAAATTCTTTGTTGATAGTATTGGTATTTTAGGTAAAATTGTAGTTGAGAATGGAGGAGAAATAATTGGTATGTGGCCAACTACAGGCTATTATCTTGAGTCTTCAGTAGCAGAATATTTACCAGGTTGGTTCATGGGATTGGCCAATGATGAGGATAATCAAGGCGAGATGACAGAACAGCGTATTGAGCAATGGGGAAACCAGATATTGGCAGAGTTTTAATTGATTAGCGAAAAAGGAGAAGTATTATAAGGTTTGGAAATTTAGAATAGAAACAAATTCTTAAGTTATTCTCATTTTTTTAACGAAAAATAAATAGCCAGGCTTGGCTATTTTAATTACAATTAATTTTGAGAAACAAATATTTATGACACATAATATTTTAATATTATACGAGTCTTCAAATATTCAAATTTATAAGTGTGAATGTTGCTATCATTACAATTTCAACTATAAAAATTTATTTTTTCAGTTTACTTAAAAAGAGTTTGATATCTTCACTGAAACCTTGAGATCACTACGACCACATCATTTTGAACATACTCATCCGGAAGGGCTTAAAGCCTTGATTTTAAATATGCTACTTCCCGGAAAATTAGGATTTACTCAAGGTGAGGTTTCCAAAATCTTAGATGAAATCAATCAGACTTTAATTATGGACGAAGTATTTGCATCCCTTCCGTCCTGATAATTCAGTATTATTGATCCATAAAAAATGATATTTGTTCCTTTTAACTTTATCAAGAGTCTCTCGAGAGATGTAGATTTATAAATTAAAATCAATTAATCTCATTATTTGTAGCTACTAAATATAACTATTGTTCGGTATAGTAGACCATACTAGATTTAGTATTTTTGAATTCTTTTTTTAAACAATTACTTTTGGTGACTTATCAAGTTCGCAGCACATGCTAAACGGAAAATAATGAAAAAATATTCAATTGTCATATTCTACTTAATGGTTATTCTCTTGAATTCATGTACTATTAGTTCAAATAAAGAGAAAGTGCAAGAATCACAGCAAAAGGTAAATGTGTATACACACAGACATTATGCACCTGATAAAGAATTATTTGAGCAATTTGAGAAGGAACAGAATATTAAAGTCAATGTAATTAATGCGAGTGCTGACGAATTGATCCTAAAAATGGAAAATGAAGGATCACAATCCCCCGCTGATGTGCTAATTACCGTTGATGCTGGGCGTTTGCAAAGAGCCAAGGAAAAAGATCTTTTACAATCAATCAATTCTGATTTACTTAAGAGTAATATCCCTGATCATTTACGTGATGTAGATGGACATTGGTTTGGCTTGACCAAACGCAGCCGAGTCATCGTTTATTCAAAAGATCGAGTCACAAAAGATCAATTATCTACTTATGAGGCGCTTACCGACGATCAATGGTTGGGGAAAATACTCATTCGTTCTTCAGGAAATATTTATAATCAGTCCTTAATGGCTTCGATGATCGCAAATCTTGGAGAAGAGGCGGCTGCACAATGGGCTGCAGGCATACTCAAGAACATGGCTAGACCACCCAAGGGCAGTGATCGTGATCAAATGAAGGCGGTAGCTGCTGGCGTCGGTGACTTAGCGATCGTAAATACTTATTATGTCGGTAAATTACTAAATTCTCCAGATTCATTAGAGCGTAAAGTAGGCCAGCAAATGGGGATTTTTTTTCCAAATCAAGAAGGACGAGGGACGCACATCAATGTTAGTGGTGCTGGGGTAGCCAAGTATGCACCCAATAAGGCTAATGCGATTAAATTCATTGAGTTTCTGTCTAGTGCGGCCGCGCAGGAAATATTTTCTTCATCGAATTTTGAATATCCAGTAAATACCAACGTAAAAATATCTCCTTTACTGCAGTCATGGGGTACTTTTAAAGAAGATAAGTTGTCTTTATCTACTTTAGGAGTACTGAATAAATCCGCAGTATTATTATTTGATCAAGTGGGTTGGAAATAAAAAAGAGTACTCTGCATTTACCCAAGTGGGATTTATTCCATTTTGAATTGGTAAAGAGAGTTTAATATTGTTTAATGTTGTGCATAGGAAAGGAATTATTAATTTTCACAAAGGGAACTTCAACAGTCATGTTATAAATAGATTAGTAAAAGTGAATTACCTTTATCTATAATTTGATCACTGTATATTTCGTAGGCCATAATAAGCCAAATACTTCTTGTCATCATCTTTCTACCATAACGCTAAAATTGACAAGAAGTGGTCTATAATCACCATTTTAATCGTTTTATTATTTGGGATTCCCCTATTGACTATTTTATTAAAATTGTTCAGTGGTCCGGGTGAAAGTTGGCAGCATATCAAGGAATATTTGCTTTTAGATTATCTTTTTAACTCTCTATTTCTAATGGTTGCATGTAGTGCTTTTACCCTAACTTTAGGAGTAATACCTGCTTGGCTTGTATCCGCATACAGTTTTCCCTTTAGAAAGCTATTGCAGTGGCTTCTAATATTGCCCTTAGCTTTTCCCAATTACCTCACGGCCTATGCTTATGCGGGTTTGTTTGACTATTCCGGTATTTATGAGCAAATGATGTTTAAGATATTCGGTCTAAACCGTATTTCACATGTAGATGTTATGGGAATTTGGGGTTTAGCTTGGGTTATGAGTTTTTCACTTTACCCTTATGTTTACCTTTCTGCCCGAAGCTTTTTTACGCATCAATCCCAAATACAAATGAATGCGGCTAAAGTATTGGGAGCAAGCCGGTTTAAGGCGTTTTATTCTATTGCACTACCCTTGGCTAGGCCCGCGGTAGTTGGTGGTTTACTGCTCGTTGTTATGGAAGTTTTAGGTGATTATGGATCGGCTTATTATTATGGGGTTAGTACCTATACTACAGCTATTTTTAGATCGTGGTTTTCCCTTGAAGAGCCTGAGACTGCTGTATATTTATCTGCTCAGTTGTGTATGTTCATTCTCTTCTTAATCGTAATAGAGCGAGGTCTCAGGCGGAAGAAAAAATATCAATTTAATAGTGAGCACACCCGTGGACTAATTAAGAACAAACCTAAAGCACATTTACAGATCATATTTATCATTATAATCATGATTCCAATTTTGTTGGGTTTCATATTACCCTTGATTCAGATGGTATATTGGGCTTCACTTACCTTTAAGGTGGTCTGGTCTAGCTCATTAGTAACCACTGTTTGGTCAAGTTTCTACCTTTCGATGATGACGGCATTGATTTCTACTTTTATTTCCTTGTTTTTGATTTATGCTGCCAAGTGGTCTCGATCAAATGTGATAAAACGGCTAAGTAGCTTGCCAATTTTGGGTTACTCAGTGCCGGGTGCAGTGATTGCAGTAGGTATAATGATTCCCACTTTAATTTTTGATAAATGGCTTGTAAATATAACCCAGGTTTATTTTAATTGGTCAATAGAATTTTTGATCAACGGGACCCTCATAGGTTTAATTTTTGCTTACACTGTCAGGTTTTTGGCCGTTGCTTATCATCCAATCGAGGCAAGCATTCAAAAAGCAGGGATACGATTTGATCAAGCAGCGCAAATGATGGGAGTCCAGAAATGGAAAAGGATGTTACAAATTAATATACCTCTAAATAAGCTAGGACTAATCACTGGGTTCTTATTGGTATTTGTGGATACTATGAAGGAGTTGCCATTAACCCTGCTGCTAAAACCTTTTGGTATCATGACGCTTTCGGTAAAGGCATTTGAATATGCAAGTGATGAACGTATTGCAGAAACGGCAGTGCCCGCCTTATTCATTATAATTACTGGATTAATCCCAATATTTTTTTTACATAGAATGATAAACAAATGACTGTACTCAATATTAAAGGGGTTACCAAAAGCTATAAATTGGATCAAAAACATGTGTTATCTAATTTTAATTTCACTTTAGAAAAAGGAGAAATTTGTGCTATTATAGGTGAAAGTGGTGCTGGAAAAAGTACTCTTTTAAAGCTTATTGCTGGATTAGAGACGAGTGATTCAGGGACGATTGTTATCGACGGTAAGACCGTTGAAAGTGCTAGTAAGTTTATCGCAGCAGAGAATCGAGGCATAGGATTTGTATTCCAAGATTTTGCGTTGTTTCCCCACATGAGTATAAAAAAGAATATTGGTTATGGATTAAGTCAGTTCCCGGACAAGACTGCACGCGTATCAGAGGTATTGCGAATGGTAGGATTAGAGTCTCATGGAGATAGATATCCCGATGAGCTTTCAGGAGGCGAACAACAACGGATTGCCCTAGCTCGAGCTTTGGCACCCCATCCAAAGTTGCTTCTTCTCGATGAACCTTTTAGTAATTTAGATTCAGAATTAAAATCTCAGATCAGAAATGAGCTTTTTGAGATTATAAAAGGGACAGGTGTCAGTTGTATTTTTGTTACCCATGACGCAAACGATGCAATCTCATTGGCCAATAAAATAGCTGTATTGGATCAAGGAAAAGTGATACAAATGGGGACTTCAAAAGAACTATTTGATCAACCCTTAACACCTGCTATAGCGAGGTTTTTTGGGGGGATCAATATATTTAGTCATGAGGACTTCCAGCGATTTAAAATAGAATTAGAAAAGGCTGACTTTTATGGGATCAGGCCTGAACAAATAGAGTACAGCCTTAAACCTGAAAAAAAAAGTTATTCAGCAATAATTATACGTGAGACTTTTCATGGTTTATGGCGCAAGTATAAAGTTAAGCTATCGAATCAAATTGAAGTAGATATGGTGGTAGATGCTCAAGTGCCTATACAGGGGAAAGAGGTTTTTATTACCCTACCTCCTGAGCATTTATTGATTTTTCACAAAAACGAACGACAAGGGAAGGTATGATGCTTTAATTGAGATTGCTTTCTTGATTTTTAAGATTTACAATCTCCAAGATCGTGTATATTTACTTTTTCCCTATTTGTAAAATATATTTAAATTATGCCTCGATGAAACATATTATAGATTTACTCAAATGATAACCTGCCGCCAAGCGGCTTTAAAAGGCCCGTTTCGGGTACCCATTGGCGATTTATTCGCGCCCTGTGGTATTTTAATGGCAAATCAAAAACTGACTGCTCCAAAGATATTTTCTGGAATCACTTTTAGAGCAGTGCAAGCACTTGGATTCACTCATGGAGGTAGATTAGTACCTAATGATTTATATAATGCCAGTACTTTTCCTACTCATGTTTAAAGAGACATCCTTTACTATCAGAGAACTTTAAAACTTGGCATGGTTTGGGAAAAGGAGATTTCCTGATAGGTAGCACTAATTAAAAATTTTATAAAAGAACTCACTTAAGCCCTTTATAAAAATTTGACTTTTATTTTTCATCGAAACACCTATTTTTGTCTTGGTTCAAAAAGCATAGCATGCAAGCACTTAATGATTTTCTCGCACTAATTGATAGTTTTATCGGAGGTTCTTTCTGGTTTCCTTATGTGTTGATAGGGACTGGATTATTTTTTACTGTATATCTTAAATTTCCTCAAATAAGGTATTTTAGTTTTGCAATTAAGGTTTTGAAGGGTAAATTTCAACGTATTGAAGATGAGGGAGATACTTCTCATTTTCAAGCATTGACCACTGCATTATCTGGCACTGTAGGCACTGGAAACATATCAGGTGTTGCTCTGGCAGTTCACATGGGTGGTCCCGCCGCCCTTTTTTGGATGCTGATTACTGCAGCAGTCGGTATGTGTACCAAATTTGTTGAGGTGACTTTGTCGCACAAATACCGAGAAAAGGCAGCAGATGGTAGTATGTCTGGTGGCCCGATGTACTTTATGAAAAACAAAATGAAGATGCCCTGGTTAGCCGGTATTTTTGCTGCAGCTACTATTCTATCATCGTTTGGCACTGGTAGCTTACCCCAGATAAACAGTATTTCTAATGCCATTCAAGCTACCTTTGGTATAGATCTTTGGATAACAGGTCTGGTTCTATCTATTCTTTTGGGTATCGTAATTGTTGGTGGGATCAAAAGAATTGCATTGGTCACAGAAAAACTAGTACCTAGTATGGCTCTCATTTATTTTGTAGGTGCCCTTGCAGTTATTTTTTACAATATTGAAAATATATGGCCCTCTTTTTTATCCATATTCCAGTATGTATTCAGTCAAACAGCAGCAACGGGAGGCTTCTTGGGTGCCTCTATTGCTTTCGCATTGAATAAGGGGGTTGGGCGAGGGCTGTTTTCCAATGAGGCGGGGCAAGGAAGTGCCCCGATTGCACATGCTTCAGCGAAGGGTCAAGAACCAGTTTCGGAAGGCCTAGTAGCTATTTTAGAGCCTTTTATTGATACCATTGTTATCTGTACTTTGACTGGTTTGGTTTTACTTTCATCAGGTGTTTGGAATGAGAAACATAAAAATGAATTTCAGTATACAGATATGGAAGTATTACAAGGTATTTATGATGATTATTCAGAGGATGGGATAGATGATTTATATTCCCATATATCTGGTGAAAACTCTTTGCCCTTGTTTGAGGGAAGTTTAGATGTGATAGATGGAATTATTCAAAATGAGGTTACCATTATTCATGCAAGGTCAAAAGCAGAAGATGTTAAGTTATCATTGGATGATAAGCCTTGGACAGGTTCTATAACTATAAAAAATGGGAAATTTCAAAAATATGAAATTATAGTCAGTGGAAAATCGCTGGTACATAGTGCACCTCTTACCGCGATTGCTTTTCAGCGTAGTTATTTCGGTAAATGGGGTCAGTATATTGTTTCGATTGGGTTACTGTTATTTGCTTTTAGTACGGCCATTTCTTGGTCGTATTATGGAGATCGCGCAATGACATATTTATTTGGAGCAAAAAGTGTTATTTATTTTAGAATTGTCTATGTCATTGCTTTTTGCTTGGCAGCATTTGTTGATACAACTATTATATGGACTCTTTCAGGAATTACGATCGCATTGATGACTTTACCTAATCTTTTTGGTTTGCTTTATTTAAGAAAAGATGTTAAGATTTCTGTATCTGAATATTGGATTGCCTTCAAGAAAGATTGGCCGAATGAAAAAATACCAGAATAATCGACTGATGATATAAGTTGAAGACTTCAAGTAATTATCTACTTGGATCAAAATCAATATTATGGTTTTAAAATAGCTTTGATTCTTTGCCAAGATTGATCTCGAGCTGAGATATTCTCTGGGCTGCCATATGGATCATCACCAGATCTCATATAAGCGTGTCCAGCACCTTCATAAATCTTGGGTTTATATATCTTTTGATATTGCTTCATAGCGGCAACTGAATTGGAGATTGTTGCATTGACTCGTTGATCAGCACCGCCATAAAAACCGTAGATAGGAGCCGCTATATTTTTATAGCTCCCCGCATCTATAGGCCCCGTTCCATAAAAAACAAAGCCAGCCATTAATCGGGGGTTATGCGTTGCATAGGTAAACGTTTGAGATCCTCCCCAGCAAAAACCCATGACAGCTACTTGACCTGTACCGGCAGGTATATTTTCCGCATAGGTAAATACTGCATCAAGATCATTCAATACTTCGTGTTGTTTGAGCCCATAAATCGCCGTACGTGCTTGATCTGTGGTGGGATAGTCCATTGTTTTCTCATATTTCGAATTGATCCCTGAGATCAGATCGGGAGCAATTACTATATAGCCAGCCTCAGAAAGCTGGTCTGCCATGGATCTTGCCCAATCATTGAGGCCTCTATTTTCATGAATCAGCAGAATGACTGTAGCAGACTTACTTGATTCAGGATAGGTTACAAAACAACTTAGATTACGACCATTAGATATCAATTGAACCCATTCGTGGTGACGTGGTGATTGTTCCAATTGTTGGATTGCATAAGGCTGAGGAAAGGTGTTTGTAGATATAAGGAAAAAATAAGGTAGGATGAATGTATATTTCATAGTTGATTTATTTATTGATTCATTTCTTTGAATGGAATATTTAGTTTTACCGATATTTGTTTCATTTTATTAACCAAGGATTCATGATTTTTTGATCTTGTAAGTAAGTATTTTTTTCCTGAATTTAATTTTAGATAGGCGAGGTATTCATCGTACTGATTATAGTGTACCCGGCCACCCCAAGAAGACATAGTTTGCCTCATTTTTGTGGTATTAATAAAGATATATTGGAGGTCATTGAATGGTTTGGGTTTACCCCTCTTGTTGCCCAAAATCCAGATATACTCATGAATTATTTTATTGTTCATATTGATTTCAATTATATCTTGTAAGGTCCAAATTAATGGCAATAAGGGTGCCGTAAAAACCATAATTAAAATTACAGGAGCTTTTGGGAGATATCCCGTAAGTGCGATATGAATAATAAATAAGATTAAGGAAAATATCACTCTAAAGGTTAGAGGAATCTTATTTCCTCTACTTATACGGATGATTTTTTCTTTTACCATAATTATGAAGATCTTAATATAGTTCAAATACCTAAAAAAAATATGGAGATGAAAGAAGTATTATCCTGTATTCTGAGTATTCAACGTATTAATTGTTAATTTGCTGTTATGGGGATAAATGGATTTGGAACAATAGGGTTATTTATTTTGGGAGGTTTGGGATTTATTCTCATAGCTTTAATGGTAGGAAAGCTGTTAAGACCATATCGGCCCAATGAGGAAAAGCTAACTACTTACGAATCAGGTGAAGATCCAATTAACAATGCCTGGGGTCAGTTTAATTTTCGTTTTTACATTATAGCACTGGTCTTTATTCTATTCGAGGCTGAACTGGTGTTTCTATTTCCTTGGGCTGTAGTTTTTGCAGATGATGATCTTATTTTGGCTACGAATGGCTTTTGGGGATGGTTATCTTTAATTGAAACGGTAATTTTTGTACTTATTCTAGCGGTAGGCTTGGCTTATGTCTGGGCGAATGGCATGTTGACTTGGTTGCGTCCACAGGCCCCCATTTCTAGCTTCAGTTCAAAAGTACCAAAAGAATTATATAATCAAATCAATAAAAAGTTTTCATGAGAGGATTAAATGACCAAGAGTTGTCACAAGGTGGAGTCATTGTTTCTAACATTGACGATCTGATCAATTGGGCGAGATTATCTAGTCTGTGGCCGATGGGATTTGGCTTGGCTTGTTGTGCTATCGAGATGATGGGAGCCCTGGCTACGGGCTACGATATGGATAGATTGGGTGTGTTTCCAAGGGCCTCCCCAAGACAATCAGATGTGATGATTGTAGCAGGTACGGTCACTTTTAAAATGGCTGATCGAGTCCGAAGGCTTTATGAACAGATGGCTGAGCCGAGGTATGTGATTTCTATGGGCTCTTGTTCCAACTGCGGCGGGCCTTATTGGGAGCACGGCTATCACGTAGTCAAAGGAGTAGATCGCATCATTCCGGTAGACGTATATGTGCCTGGTTGCCCCCCGCGACCGGAGGCACTGATTGGCGGCTTTATGAAGTTACAGGAAAAAATTAGAGGAGCATCTATCGTCAAGCCCTTGGCACTTGAGCGATTAATGGAAAAAGAAGAAAATCAAAAGTTATGACTACGAATCAAATTTTTGACTTATTGAAGAATACTTTTGGGCTAAAAGTCTTACAAATTAACCTCAATGATGTGCCTCAATCTATAGAGATAACGGTAAAAGAAAACTATAATTTATTTATTTTTTTGAGAGATAATGATAGGTTGTATTTCGATATGTTATCTTCGATTACAGGGATTGATAATGGGCCAGAAGGCAATACAATGGAGGTAATATATAATCTTTACTCTATTCCTTTTGATCTGCATCTGATGGTTAAAATTAAAATAGCTAGAGAATATGCTATGGTACCTACCGTATCTAATATTTGGAAAACAGCCAATTGGCATGAACGAGAAATTTTTGATTTATTGGGGATCCGTTTTGAAGGGCACCCAGATTTGAGACGTATTCTATTGCCCAATGATTGGGAAGGGCATCCGTTAAGAAAAGATGATGTCTTGCAAGAACGATATCATGGGATTAAGATTGATTATTAAATAATAATTTTGGATATTCAATATACATATGACCCCGAACATTTAAAAAACTCTGAACCCATTTTTACCTCCTTGACTTCACTCAAACGCGGAGAAATGGTTTTTAATATTGGTCCACAGCATCCTTCTACACATGGTGTACTAAGGCTAGAGGTAGTGACTGATGGAGAAATTGTCAAAGAAGTGATTCCTCATATAGGCTATTTACATCGCTGTTTTGAAAAGCACGCGGAATCAATGCCTTTCAATCAAATAATCCCGTACGTAGATCGAATGGATTATATGTCAGCTATGAATTCGGAGCATGCTTATGCTATGGGTGTAGAACATATGCTTGGGATTACAGATAAAATTCCAAAACGGGTCGAATATATCAGAGTTCTAGTAGCTGAACTCAATCGAATAGCTTCTCATTTTATTGCCATAGGTACTTATGGATTGGATATTGGAGCCTTCACACCTTTTTTGTGGTTGATGCGAGATAGAGAACATATTTTGAGATTACTAGAATGGACGTGCGGGGCTCGTATGTTGTATAATTATGTTTGGATAGGAGGTCTATATTATGATTTGCCTTTGCAGTTTGAGGATCGTTGTGCAGAATTCAGTGTCTATTTAAAACCTAAACTAGAATATTTAGAAACTCTTTTAATGAATAACAAAATATTTGTTGAGAGAACTGCAAAAGTTGGAGTTCTACCTTTAGACTTGGCAGTTAATTATGGTGTGACGGGTCCCATACTTCGAGCCAGTGGTCTTAAGTATGATTTAAGAAGAGTTGATGGTTACAGTGTCTATCCAGAGCTAGATTTTGATATACCTATTGGGACAGGAGCCATGGGTACTTTAGGGGATTGCTGGGATCGTACCTATGTTCGCATGCAAGAATGTCACGAGTCCTTGAAGATTGTAGATCAGTGTCTTATTAAGCTTTCCAATGAATTGAAAAGGGATAAAGAGTTTAATCCTAGAGCTTTCGTCCCTAAAAAAATAAGGCCTAAAGCAGGGGATTATTATGTCCGCGCCGAAAATCCAAAAGGGGAGCTAGGTTTCTTTTTTAGAACTGATGGCCGCTCAGATGTCCCGGTACGCTGCAAGGCAAGAGGCTGTTCATTCGTGAATCTCTCGGTTCTTCCCGAAATCAGTAAAGGGGTCATGATATCTGATCTAATAGCCATCGTTGGCTCACTTGACTTGGTGCTAGGTGAAGTAGACAGATAATTCATTATCAACTATTATCGATGATAATGAATTATCTATTTCTCTTTGCTCTAATTAATTATTCTTATGATGATTTCTACTCTTCTGTTAAGCGATCTGTTCTCTTCAGAGGTATTTGGAACAATAGGCTGTACCTCACCATAGCCTTTGGCAATTAATTGCTGCTCTAGGACTCCGCGACTAATTAGGTAATCTCGTACTGCATTCGCTCGGTTTTTAGATAGAATGAGATTATCTTGTTCTTGTCCTACATCATCAGTGTGGGCAGCAATCTCAACAACCAAGTTTTCATTATTAGCAGTTAAATCAATGATAGCTTCCAATCCAGCCTTACTACTTATAGTAAATTCTGTCGAGTTGGTCTCAAATAATATTGGTTTTTCATTAATTTTCCTGTCAATTTCGATCTTAGTCAGGATGATTTCTTTGTTAACAACTGGCTGGTCTTCTGCTTTGGATAATTTGATTATTCCTTGAGTAAAAAAGTACTCTCTTGCTTTTACCTTATAGGAGATTTGAGTATTCTCATCGGCTGTCATTGCGTATGTATTTAGATCAATGTTGCCTTTGTAGATTGTTTGCTTGCTGTTAATATTTACGAGTTCTAATTTGCTTCCCATTACATTCTCACCAGTATTAGATACAATAGTTAGATTAAGATCAACAGTAGTTGGAATTATTTCCTCAGGGAATAAGTTTATCGTTTTGTATATGCGCGTTTCCCATTTACCTTCTATGGAATCAGGAATAACGATGGATTCCTCGGCAGTAATATAACCTTCCTTTTCTACCTTGAGCGTATAAGTAGTATCACTTACAATACTTATGGAGTAAACCCCAAATACATCAGCCACCAATTGATCGTTGATGTAAACATTTGCAGTGGTAGTATCTTGATCCACAACAGGATAGAAGTACATTGTACCTTTGTAAGGTAGTATTTCCTCTTTCTTTTCTTTCTTTTCTTTTGGTGGCTTCACTTTCTTGATACGTTTTGGGCCACTACCAAAAACGAGGTTGATGCCTGCTTGACCCTGAATCCAATCAAGATCATAAACACTGTAACCGATCATTCTATCTACGCCAGCATAGAATTGAAGAAATCCAGCAGTCGCTGAAATGGCTGCACCCATGTTTAACCCTTGCTGCGGCATTTTGGTGATCGAGGTAGATAAAATAAATTTAGGACTAATTTTTCTATTGATACCAACACCAAAACCAGATCTAAGTTCTCCTTGGATTATTCTTGAATTGATAGTAGCTGTAATATCGGTTTTCTCATCCCAAGGATTGTAGATGACACTAGCTAAAATTCGAGTAGGTATGTTGGTCTTATAAGCTTCATTTAATTCATAATAATCAAAAGCATTACTGAATGTATCTTCTAAAACCTTATCTAAGTTGTCATCAAGCAAATCAAATACTGGTATACCCACACTAGCACTGTCTCTTACACCATAGGTAAAAAGATTTTCTGTCCAATTTATTCGACCTAAATCATTAATGGCCAAAGCTACTGTAAAATTTGAGTCTATTTTATATTCCGCTCCTAAATCGACAGCAAATCCTTTATTGGCAGGAATTCCTAGACTTTGATAATCATCTTCATCTGTGAAACTATCTAAGTAGGTGGTTGATCCTTCTTCAATATCGTCAATATTTACTAAACCGGCCGATCGAATCATTATGTTTTGGTAGCTAGCTTCTAATGCATAATTGTCATCAGGTCCTTTGGTTAAAAAAGTAGCTTCGGTATCTGATGGCGTGCTGTAGTTAGAATAGCCATTTAGCATTTTTAATCTAAGGCCTAGTTTTAAATTTGATTTGGGCAAACTGTAAGACAGTCCTAAACCCCGCTCGAGGTAAACCGTAGAGTTAACCCCAAAGGCTAGCGTTTGTTCTTCTCCAATAAAAGCACCATTTCCTTGCCATAATAGGTCTAAGAAGCTGCTTGGCAGGGCTAAATTAAAATTTGAACGAATATTTGAAAATAAAGAGATACCCAAACCTGTAGAATCAGATTGATTTCTAGGCCCAAACTGATAACCTACATGGAATATACCGTATGTAATGTCTCCTGAAAGATGAAAATTTTTTCCCAAGCCATCGATAAGGTCATTAGCATTTACAGCAAGATCACCATTATCTTGTTTAGTAAATAAATCACTGTAGCTAAAAGCGTTGTTCAAATATAGGTTCATGCTCGCTCCAGGTAATTTCAGGAAAAATTTACCTTCCGGGAAATAAGCTGGATTATATTCTGTGCTTTGCATAGTGGCATTTCCCAAATGATAGAAAGACGTGCCGTACTGCGCAAAGCTTGAAAAGGTGAGCAGTAACAAGGTGGTAGTTAAAAAATAGATTCTCATGGTCAATTTTTTAGTATTAGTTTGTAACTTTCATCGAAAGGGTAACATTCACCTTGGCAGTCTCAAGTAGTGGTAAGAACACATTTTCAGGCGTATTTAATTTCAATATTAATTGAATAGTTTCAGTTGTTTTTAGCGCTTCAATGCCCTTTGAATCCAGGACTATGGAGTTTGAGGAAGTACTTCCTGCCAAAGTACCATCCGTTAACGTTGGAGCATCAATGAGCTGTACATTTTTTTGGCTGTAGAGGGATTTACTACTTGCATCTAAAAAGTCCATATTTATGCTTATGCCTAAGGGCAGTTCATTTACAGATGTAAAGTTCAGTGTCACTGATGGGACATTTTGATCATTGTCATCTAGTTCATCTAATATATCGGTAATGTCATCTCCATTATCAAAATCAATTTCTTGTATTACAGTAAGAGAATCAAGGCTAAGTTCGATGGGTAGCTCCATAACAACGTCAGATTCAATTACGGCTCCTGAATTTAAACCATAAAGCGCTTTGTACCTTGTGACTACAATTGCCCAGGCAATTGCCCCTGTAGTGGGGTCTAAAATAGCCTTATCTGGGACACCTGTGAGATCGGTCCCCACAAAAAGCGTATCAAGTAAGTCGTAAGTTGACTCGGGATGTGTATAGGTTAAATTATTTGTAATATACTCGTCCATACCCTCTTCAATACTTCCTGTATTTGTATTAAATACTACCTCTAAATTGTCATATGAAGTAATTACTCCATCACCATTTTGATCTTCACCAGTTGCTGCTTCTAAAATATCATTGGCAGAAGCCACATATATCGGAATGATTTCAGTTGAGTCTGGAATTAATGTCATTTTTGTCCCTCTTTGGTTAAATCCTGTAATGTTTCCAAGTTCATCTGTTCCATATGGAGGAGAGCCCTGAGGGTTCTTAATGACTGATTCACTTCCGAGGTTAAAAAGGACGGTATCAATGCTAACTATGGGGTCACCATTATTATCTAGGTCAGGAAATCCATCACCATCTGAGTCAATCGGTGTTACAATAACTGTGTCAACATTAACTATGTAAGGGCCTAAAGTATCAATATCAAAATATATAACAGTATCTGGCACATCAGGAAAAGCGACAAAACCAATTTCCATAGTGAGGCTGTCAGGTTGGATGGACAGTAAGTCTCTTAAATTCGAATTGGTTACATCCATATAAATGCTTGTAGTCTC
>CAJWQD010000024.1 GCA_913045135.1 uncultured Flammeovirgaceae bacterium
AACCCCTTAGAGGCGATAGATTCTACATTGTTATTGATGCCTAGCTGGATAAGTGACTCTCATTTGGGCGTAAAATTGGTTACAATTTCTCCAAATAATTATAAATATAATTTACCTTCTGTTCAAGGATTATATGTTCTTTTTGATGCTATAAAAGGGATGCCGCTGCTATTATTGGATGCTCAAGAGCTTACAGCGAGAAGGACTGCAGCAAGTTCGGCGTTAGCGTCATCTTTCTTATCCAGAGGAGACAGCGAGACTTTACTTATGATAGGAACAGGTAAATTGGCGCCTTATTTAATTGAGGCTCATGCTTCCATTCGTGCTTTTAAAAGGATTTTGATATGGGGGCGCAATAGGCAGAAAGCACAGGCCATTTGTAATAGAATAAACCAGAAAATGGATATCACGGTCAATTGTATTGAAGATTTAGAAAAAGGGATAAAACTTGCAGATGTAGTTAGTTGTGCTACACTATCGGTAACTCCGTTGATTTTGGGATCTTGGCTAAAGTCTGGTCAACACATCGACTTAGTAGGAGCTTACAAACCAGATATGCGTGAGGCAGATAATGAATTGATATTGAAATCAAAAATATTTGTGGATACCCCTATGGCATTAAAGGAGTCAGGAGATTTGAGTATACCACTCGAGGAAGGGGTTTTAGATGACAAAGATATTCATGGCAACTTATTTCAATTATGTCAAAAAACTCGAAAAGGGCGTGAAAAGAATGAAGAAATAACCGTTTTTAAATCGGTGGGTCATGCGCTGGAAGATTTAGTAGCCGCCAAAATGATATATCATGCACATGGAGAAAATGTTAATTTTTGATAACTTAGTTATAAAATCATTTTATCGATGACTCAGTAATATTATGAAGGTACTTTGGAAAGGTATTTATCCTGCACTCACAACAAAATTTAAGAAGGACTTTACTATTGATTATGAGGCTTTCATGACTAATGTTGATTTTCAAATTAAATCAGGTGTTGATGGTATTATTTTAGGAGGAACTTTGGGTGAGGCCAGTGCTTTGATAGATGACGAAAAATCATTACTGACCAGAGCGACGAAGGAGCATGTTGATGGTAAATTACCAGTGATCGTTAACATTGCTGAGCAAACTACAATGGGAGCAATAGCCGCAGCAAAATCGGCAGAGCAAGATGGTGCTGATGGTTTAATGATGTTGCCACCTATGCGTTATAAGGCGACAGACGATGAAACGATTGCCTATTTTAAGGCGGTTGCCAATAGTACTCAGCTTGAGATCATGATATACAATAATCCCATAGATTATAAGATAAATGTCACCCTAGATATGTTTGATTCACTAGCGGCATGTCAAAATATCGTTGCGGTTAAAGAGTCGAGTCGGGATATATCGAATATCACTCGAATGATCACTCGGTTTGGAGATCGTTTTCAACTAATGTGCGGAGTCGACACTTTGGCTGTCGAATCTTTATTGATGGGAGCGGATGGTTGGGTTGCAGGTCTGGTATGTGCTTTTCCAAGAGAGACTGTTGCTATTTATCGTTTGATTAAAGCGGGAAGAGTTACCGAGGCAATTGCGATTTATAGATGGTTTTTGCCTTTATTAGAACTGGATATTAATCCTCAATTGGTACAGAACATTAAGTTAGCAGAAGAAAAAGTAAATTTAGGATCTGAAATTGTGCGTCCTCCAAGATTACCTCTTTCGGGAGACCTTAGATTAAAAGTGCTTCATGTCATTGAGTCTAGTATTGCAAGTAGGCCCACACTTCCTGATTATCTTTCGTTATAAAAATATTTTATAAATGAATCCTAAAACTATCAAGACTTTCAATCCAAGAACTGGAGATTTTCTTGATCAGAACTATATTTTAAGTAATCTGAATGATTTGAACGAAAAGGTTTCGGATGCTCAGTTGGCGTTTATGGTCTATCGTAATACTAGTGGAAATGAACGTGCGATTTTATTAGAGACAATTGCTGAGGAAATTGAATCGGTTACCGAGGAGATTTTAGCCATCACCACATTGGAAACAGGGCTCCATGCTGGAAGAATCCAGGGTGAAACAGTAAGGACGATTGGACAGTTAAGATTATTTGCAGAAGTCGCCCGGAAGGAATTTTGGTTAGATGCTGTAATTGATACAGCATTACCAGATCGGCGGCCTTTGCCTAAATCTGATATTAGAAAATGTCTTATCCCTATAGGTCCAGTGGCTGTTTTTGGTGCATCAAATTTTCCTTTAGCATTCTCTACTGCTGGGGGCGATACAGTTTCAGCAATGGCATCTGGTAATCCAGTAATTGTTAAAGCACATAATAGCCACCTGGGTACTCATGAATGTATAGCTGCTGCCATTACTCGGGCTCTTGAACGTTGTAACTTACCCAAGGGGATATTTTCGTCAATAATTGCCAAGGGTAATGAATTAGGGGCTGCTTTGGTTCAGCATCCGGGGATTAAAGCAGTGGGGTTTACAGGTTCGTATAGTGGAGGTACGGTATTGTTAGATTTGGTATCAAAACGAAAGGATCCGATACCTTTTTACGGGGAAATGGGGAGCGTTAATCCTATTATTTTGTTTACCTCAGCATTGAAGGATCCCAAAACGGTTTCGAGTTTAATAAGCTCAATCAACCTCGGAGCTGGTCAGTTTTGTACTAATCCAGGTTTAATATTGACTATTGATAGCGAGGCAACTCAATCTTTTTGTTTAAGAATGACAGAGGCCATTGAGCAATGTGTTGGTGAAGTGATGCTTAATAAGGCTATTTATGATTCCTATGAAGCCAATATGGCTGAAATTTCAGCTGAAAAGTCATATACTCTACTTGGTCAGGGAACCAAAGTTGCAGATGCGCTTTCGGTTAAACCCTCTTTAGCCTTGACCAGTGGTAAGAAATTTCTTACCCATCCCAAAATGGGGAAAGAGATTTTTGGGCCTTTTTCCCTAATTGTATCGTGTGAGAATGATAATGAATTATCTGAGATTTTAATGAAAATAGAGGGTCAATTGACCTTTAGTTTTATGGGACAGGAGAAAGAATTTAATGAACAAGCCCACTTAATTGCCTTGGCAAAAGAAAAGGCAGGACGGATTATTTTCAACGGGGTGCCGACTGGAGTTGAAGTTGGTTACGCCATGATTCATGGAGGCCCTTTTCCGGCGACAACTGCTCCTAATAGTACCTCCGTGGGTACAGATGCGATTAGAAGATTTGCTCGACCAGTTTGTTATCAAGATGCCCCACAATCTTTGCTGCCTATGGCATTGAAAGATAATAACCCCTTAGAGATTTTCCGAAAAATTAATGGAAAATGGTGCCAAGATAAAATTTAGTGATGCGAAAAACTTTTTTTTGTATCGATGCTCATACTTGCGGTAATCCAGTGAGATTAGTAGTTGGTGGTGGACCGGTACTTCATGGTGTAGATATGAGCGAGAAAAGACAACATTTTATTGCAGAATATGATTGGATACGCAAAGGCCTCATGTTTGAACCGAGAGGCCATGATATGATGTCCGGCAGCATTTTATTTTCGCCATCTGATCTACAAAACGATATGGGTGTATTGTTTATCGAAACAAGTGGTTGCCTCCCGATGTGTGGTCATGGCATCATTGGGACAGTTACTATTGCTATACAGGAGGGACTCATTATTCCAAAGAAAGCAGGTCAACTGAGGCTTGAAACCCCTGCCGGTCTAGTCAAGATTTCTTACATAAGTGAAAATAATAAAGTTAAGAGTGTTAAAATGACTAATGTCCCCGCTTATTTGGCAGCAAAGGACTTGGAAGTAGATTGTCCAGAATTAGGTCAACTTAAGTTTGATGTAGCTTATGGGGGAAATTTTTATGCGATTATTGACCCACAACTCCATTTTTCAGGTATTCAGAACTATAATGCTGGTGCCCTGATTTCATTGAGTCAAGAATTGAGGAGGCGAATCAATATGAAATATCCGAATCAATTTATTCATCCGGAAAATGATACCATTAGAAATGTGAGTCATTTGTTATGGACAGGAACACCATTAGATCCATCTTCAGATGGGAGAAACGCAGTTTTTTATGGTGATAAAGCTATCGATAGGTCTCCATGTGGTACGGGTACCTCCGCACGGATGGCGCAGCGGTTTGCACGCGGTTTACAAAATAAAGGGAGTTCTTATGTTCATGAAAGTTATATTGGCTCTAAATTTACAGGCTATATTGAAGCGATTACGGAGGTGGATGGATTTCAAGCCATCATACCCCGCATAGAAGGATGGGCTAAAATCACTGGATATAATCAGATCATCATAGATGATGATGACCCTTATGCACATGGCTTTCAAGTGATATGAACAAAGGGAAAGTCATTATTTTAGGTGGTGGGGTTATTGGATTGTGTTCTGCTTATTACTGTAAAAATCATGGATTTGAAGTAACTATTTTAGATAAAGGTGAGTTTTCTTCTGGGACCTCTTTCGGAAATGCAGGTATGATTGTACCTAGTCATTTTGTGCCACTGGCGCAACCAGGGATAATTGCCAAAGGGATTAAATGGATGTTTGATGCTGAAAGCCCATTTTATGTCAGGCCTAGGTTTTCTAGAAGTTTACTGGATTGGGGATGGAAATTTTATCAGTACTCTTCTAAAAATCATGTTTTAGGATCTGCTCCACTGTTAAAAGAGCTTAATTTAGAGAGTAAAAGACTCTATGTGAGTTTATGTGATCAGCTTGAAGACATCAAAATTGATGAAAAGGGCTTGATCATGTATTGTAAAACTCGTCGGGCATTAGATGAAGAGGCACAATTGGCTGATCAAGCAATTAAACTTGGACTCAAGGCCATTGTTATGGATAAACAACAATTGAATGATATAGATCCTAATCTCACCCTTGATGTTGAGGGCGGTGTTTATTTTCCTGATGATGCCTTTTTTAGTCCAAATCTTTTTTTACAAAAGTTGAAATTAAATCTTATTGCTGAGGGTGTGGAAATGGTATCTCAAGTTGACAATATCAAATTCGAGATTCGTCAAAATTTGAAATTAATTGATACAAATCAGGGTATATTTTCTGGTGATCAGTTTGTAATTTCAGCAGGTGTTTGGTCTAGAGAATTGGCTAAATTATTAGGATTAAAAATCCTCATGCAATCTGGAAAAGGGTATAGTTTTACATTGGAAAATCCGGTAGAAATGCCGCGGATATGTTCTATATTAACTGAAGCTAAAGTAGCTGTAACACCCATGATTGAAGGGTTACGTTTTGCTGGGACAATGGAAGTTGGACCATTAAATTTTCATATTAATCAAAGGCGTGTTCAAGGTATCAAAAAATCAATTGCTAGCTACTTTCCATCTTTTCAGCTCTCAGATTTCAATGAAGCTGAAATTTGGACTGGTTTAAGACCCTGTTCGCCGGATGGTTTGCCTTATATTGGTAGAATAAAAAAGTTGCCAAATGTACTTGTAGCGACGGGTCATGGCCTGATGGGTATGAGTTTAGGCCCTATTACAGGAAAATTAATTGCTGAAATAGCCTCTGATCAGTCTCCAAGAATTGAAATTTCAAGTTTGGCGTTAGAAAGGTTTCATTGATTTTAATGAATTTATTGAAATAGTAATACTTAAATGACAAAAAAATATATAATTACAGGGATGACTTGTGAGAGTTGTTTGGTAAATGTCAAAACGGCTATTAATTCTTTTCCAAGTATTGAAGTGGTGGACATCCAACTTGATTATCCTCAGGTAAATATTTTCTCGGAGGAGTCTTTAAATTTTAAGAAAATTAATTTTAAATTGAAAAAGCTAGGGAATTACACCATAGTTGACACAGATCAAGCACAAGAAGCTAATTTTATCGCTCCACTGAAAAGTAAGAATCTATTTCCTGAAAAGAACATAAGCACTTATCTTCCTTTAATATTAATCATTGGATTTATATCAGGAATAAGCGTATTAATTCAATATCCTTTTATTGATTTTTCACCCATGCTCTGGATGCGCCATTTTATGTCAGGATTTTTTCTTTCTTTTTCTTTTTTCAAGTTCTTGAACCTTTCAGGTTTTGCCAATGCTTATTGTATGTATGATATTGTGGCAGCGAAATGGAAATTTTGGGGATATCTTTATCCTTTTGTAGAATTAATGATAGGAATACTATATCTAATAAATATTGTGCCATTTTATGTTAATTTATTTACCTTAATAATCCTGGGAGTGAGCAGTGTGGGTGTTATTAAAAGTAATTTTAAAAAGGAGCAGATCAAATGTGCTTGCTTGGGAGATATATTTGAGTTGCCCATGAGTACGGTTACTATTGTTGAAGATTTGACTATGGTTTCAATGTCTCTTATTGGATTAATTTCAATATGAGATTTACCCAGACATTTTGTAATTTCTGTTAGAATTTAGTGTTGCTAAGAAGGTTTTATGATTAGACTGATAAGTATTTTAATATTAATGATAGCCTTACGGTTAACTAACGCCCAGTCAATATCGGAATTATCCTTGGACCGCATTTACGGATCAGGTGAATTTCGATCTCAAGTTATGGGTCCATTGAGATGGTTTGATGAGGGGGAGGCCTACATCAAATTTTCATATAACAATGAAGTTGGAGGTTTTGATCTTATGAAAGTCATCACTGAGACACAAGTGCATCAGGTTTTAGTGAGTGCATCCGATTTAATTCCTTTGAGTAAAAGTCAGCCCTTACGTATTCACGATTATCAATGGTCGAATGATCAAAAAAAATTATTAATATTTACCAACAGTAAAAAAGTATGGAGACTAAATACTAGGGGCGATTATTGGGTGTATAATACGGAAAATAAAGTATTGAAAAAATTAGGGGGTCCAGAGGCAGCTCCGGCTACTTTAATGTTTGCTAAATTTTCACCTCAAGGTAATCGTGTAGCATATGTACGAGAGCACAATATTTATGTAGAAAACCTTCAGGATGATAAAATAATTCAGCTGACGCATGACGGTACCGATCGTATCATAAATGGTACTTTTGATTGGGCCTATGAAGAAGAATTTCATTGTAGGGATGGTTTTAGATGGAGCCCAGATGGCCGTAAAATCGCTTACTGGCGCATTGACGCAACTACAATTCGAGATTTTTACATGATCAATAATACGGATTCTATTTATTCGCAAATCATTCCAGTGGAATATCCTAAAGCAGGCGAAAAGCCATCAGAAGCTAAAATAGGAGTAATAGATGCTTCAGGTGGATCTACTGTTTGGATGAGCATCGAAGGAGATCCCACGAATAATTATCTACCAAGAATGATTTGGCATCCCAATGGAGAAAAACTGTTGATGCAACAATTGAATCGCGCACAAAATCACAATAAAATATTGGAAGGAACTATAGTCGATGGAAATATTAAAAATATATTTGAAGATAAAGATGAGGCTTGGTTGGAAGTGGTAGATGATTTTAATTATTTTGATAAAGGGAAAGCCTTTAGCTGGGTCTCGGAAAAGAACGGATGGAAATCGCTTTACTTGATTCAGGATGGAAGAGAAAGAGCTGTTAGTCCCTTAGATTCAGACCTCTTATCTGTTTCATTGTTGGATGAAAAAAAAGATTATCTCTATTATATTGCTTCTCCAGATAACCCCACACAACGATATTTGTGGAGAGCATCCCTTAACTCGAAAAAAGGGTTACCCGAGCGCATCACTCCCGAAGATCAACCAGGCTGGCACACCTATCAAATTTGTCCTAATGGGAAATATGCAGTTCATACCTATTCTACTGCTAATATTCCACCGATAATAGATCTTATTTCGCTACCTGACCATAACGTCATTACTTCTTTTATGGACTCTCAATCTTTGAAGGAAAAGGTATCTCAACTTGAGATTAATCCTAAAGAATTTTTGCAAATAACCTTAACTAGTCAACTATCACTTGAGGCGTCTATGATTAAACCACCTAATTTTGATCCTTCAAAAAAATATCCTGTACTCTTCTATGTATACGGAGAACCTTGGGGTCAAACCGTAGTAGATCAATGGGGAGGTGATAGATACCTTTGGCATCAAATGTTAGCACAACAGGGTTATATTGTCATGAGTATTGACAACAGAGGAACGCCGAGTCCTAAAGGTCGTGAATGGAGAAAATGCGTCTATGGGCAAATAGGTGTGCTGTCATCGGAGGATCAAGCTGCTGGGCTAAACGCATTAAAAGAGCGATTTTCATTTTTAGATGGAGATAGAATAGGTATTTGGGGATGGAGTGGTGGTGGTTCTATGACTTTAAATATGATGTTTAGATATCCAAAATTATATCATACAGGAATATCGATAGCTCCTGTACCAGATCAAAGACTTTATGACAACATTTATCAAGAGCGTTATTCAGGGATCCCTCAATTAATGCCAGAAAGTTATAAAAAGGGATCACCAATTACTTATGCTCAGCAATTAGAGGGGAATTTACTAATTGTACATGGTACGGCAGATGATAATGTGCATTATCAAGGCACTGAGGTACTCATAAATGAGCTGATCAAGGGGAACAAAATCTTTTCCATGTTAGCCTACCCGGGTAGGTCACACTCGATAAATGAGGGTGAAGGAACAACCCTACACTTACAAACAATGCTTACTCGTTATTTGAATCAAAACTTACCCCCTGGTGGAAAATAAAAATCAACTGTTTAGTAAAGAAACTTATTTAAAGCGTCGAACTCTACTGAAAAAGAAGATAATTGGTTCGGGAGTTCTTTTATTTTTAGGGAATAAGGAATCTAGCATCAATTTTAAGGATAATTGGTATCCATACAGGCGAAACAGCACTTTCTTATATTATTTCGGACTGAATCTACCTGGATTATACGTAATTATAGATCTTGATTCTGATAAAGAAATTATTTTTGGAGACGACCTTAACCTTGAGGAGATTGTATGGAGTGGACCGCAAATAACCATAGCTGAGATGTGTGAAAAAGTAGGTATTCAGGATACGTATCCTATCAATAAGATGAGTGCTTATCTATCTCATAGGGAGATACATTATTTGCCTGTTTATCGACTTGTGCATATTGTATTTATGGCTTCCTTGCTCAACCGATCTTATTCTGAGATTGGTATGGGCTATTCAGTGCGTTTTATAAATGGGGTAGCTACCCAACGAGCGGTAAAAAGTTTTGAAGAGATTTCTTCAATGCATGAGGCAGCTTCAATAACCTCGAAAATACTCTTTACCTTGATGCAGCAGGCAAAGGTGGTAATGAAAGAATATGAATTAGTCAGTAGGGTGCTCCAAGTTGCACACGAGCAGGGCATAAATATTTCTTTTCAGCCTATTGTATCTATTAGAGGTCAGATTTTACATAATCATTATTACGGTAATACCTTATCTAAAGGAGATATGTTGCTTTGCGACTTGGGGGCTGAATCCTCTCAGCTTTATTCGGGAGATATGACTCGTACCTTTCCTGTAGATACTGCATTTTCTAGTCTACAAAAAGAATTGTATGATGTAGTTCATCAATCTTATCTTGTCGTCATTGCCGCATTGAAACCGGGTATAAAATATTTAGATCTTCATTTTTTGGCCTGCCGAATATTAGTTGAGGTATTGGTGCAAGTTGGGTTTATGAAAGGTCATCCAGAAGATGTCGTTGATGTGGGTGCAAATACAATTTTTTTTCAATGTGAGTTAGGTCATATGATGGGGTTAAATGTCCATGATATGGAAAATTTTGGTGAGGAATATGTGGGTTATGACGATCAATGTGAAAAGAGCAATGCCTTTGGCTTGAAATCTCTATGTTTAGGAAAAGAATTAGCCTCAGGTTTTGTAGTGACTGTTGAACCCGGTATTTATATTATTCCTGAATTAATCAAAAAATATAAGGCGTTAGGTAATTACAATGACTTCATCAATTATTCTTTTTTGGAAAAATATACTGATTTTGGAGGGATAAGAATTGAAGATGATTTTGCCATTACCCCTGATGGGGCCCAATTATTAGGAACGCCTTTGGTATCTACTTCAGATGGTATAGAATCCATTAGAAAATCTGCTTTGTCATGAGATGGCTTTTTTTCTTCTTTTTGATAGGTTTTTCTCTCCATCTGATTGGGCAAAATTATGATCGACAAGATTCATTGAGGGGATCTATTACTCCAGAACGTGCATGGTGGGATGTTAACTATTATCATTTAGCCATTGAAGTTAAACCTGAGACTCGTGAGATCATAGGTAGTAATCGGGTGTTTTATAAAGTACTTCAAACTGATGATATATTGCAGATAGATTTGCAAGAGCCTTTGAAGATCACTAAGGTTTTACAGGATGGAGATTCTTTGAGTATTCGTTCTGAAGGGAATGCGCATTTCATCACATTAAACAAACTCCAGCTAGTAGATAATATGGAATCTATTCAAATATTTTATGAGGGTAAGCCACAGATAGCCAAACGTCCCCCTTGGGATGGAGGATTAACTTGGCAGAAAGATGACAACGGTATGGATTTTATTGCGACTTCTTGTCAAGGTATAGGAGCGAGTGTCTGGTGGCCGAATAAAGATCATATGTATGATGAGGTGGATTCAATGCTGATGAGTATAGAAGTACCCCAAGCATTGATTGAGGTGTCAAATGGACGTTTAATAGAGATTGGGCAAAATCATCAAAAAGGGACCAAGACGTATAATTGGTTTGTGTCCAATCCGATAAATAATTACGGAGTCAACATCAACATAGGAGATTATGTAAGTTGGTCGGCCCCATATGCAGGTCTCAATGGATCCCTAGACGTGACTTATTGGGTACTCAGAGATAATGAAGTTAAGGCTAAACAACATTTTGTTGAAGTCCCAAGGATGCTCGAGGCCTTTGAGTTTTGGATGGGTCCTTATCCATTTTATGAGGATGGTTTCCAACTCGTGGAGGCTCCGTACTTGGGAATGGAGCATCAAAGTTCGATCACCTATGGTAATGAATTTCAAAATGGATATTTGGGTAAAGATATAAGTGGAACGGGCTGGGGATTAAAATTTGATTTTATCATTGTCCATGAGTCGGGTCATGAATGGTTTGCAAATAACGTTACTTTTAAGGATGCAGCAGATATTTGGATTCATGAAGGTTTTACTGCTTATTCAGAAAGTCTCTTCGTTGAATATTTTTATGGAAAGCAGGCAGGCCAGGAATATTGCCGGGGCACTCGAAAAGGTATTCGAAATAAGTTTCCCATGATAGGTGATTATGGTGTAAACAGCAGTCATAAAGATAACGATGTTTATTCCAAGGGGGCAAATATTTTAAATATGCTAAGACAGATCTTAAATAATGATGATCAGTGGAGACAAACCCTGAAGAGAATTGGAACAGTATTTTATCATCAAACGGTTACTAGTGAGCAAATAGAAACTTTTATCGCAAAGGAGACAGGATTGGAACTTCGGTCATTTTTTAATCAATACTTAAGAACCCCTAAAATTCCTATTTTTAAATATCATAAGGAGAAGGGTAAACTCATGTATCGATGGGATGAAACTTTAGAAGAATTTAATATGCCCATTGATTTAAAAATTAATAATAAATTAATCAGATTGACTCCAACTACTTCATGGCAATCTCATGCAATGGAACATGATTTCGATCTGGTTCTAGAAATTGATCCGAATTATTATATCAAAGTAAATCAATTCAGATAGTATCTTTAAGCTGAGGAGCAACTTAATAATTAGACTAGCACTGTAAAAAGATATGGTTGGGGATTGTTATTAAACACAGAGAATTGAGGGCTAATTTGAATTTTTTTTTTTAAAAAAGAAGAATACTCTCAACCTAATAGAAAATGTAAGAATTTAAGAATGTAAAAATGGCAACCTAGTGAATGGTACCCCACTTTTTATTAAAATGACTATGTACTGCTACTTAGTTGAATGATAATTGAGTATGATTAATGAAATATTCCAAGGATTTTTATATGAAAGAGATAGAAACTTGTTTTGCTAATTTCTACAAAAAAGATGAAGAGGTCTACCGCAATGTGGCAGTTCTAGCTAAAATAGGTGGTCCAGAGGTCATCGAACGTTTGTTGAAAATGCTTTATGAAGAAGATTCCGATATTCAATACTTGGCGGTCAAAACGCTTGCCCAAATTGAAAATAATCAATCGGCATTACCGGATTTATTTTCGGCCATTCATGATCCTAAACTTAAATCTCGAAATGGGAGTTTGGTTGAGGCTCTTGACGGCTTTGATGTTAGTGATCATTTTATTGATATCTTTAAGTTGTATCTCAATGGGAGTCTGAAAGCAGCAGCTATGGCGAAAGATTTACTTGATCATACTGAATTTAACATTAGTTCCAGAACTCTTAAAAAAACTAAAAAACATCTTCATAATTTTGTAAACAACAGTCTCAAAGATGATAGTTATGATTCTAAAATGATTGAGGCAACCGATATTATTAATGATTTAGAAGTTTTGATTAATGAGTCAGAATAGGGATATCTATGAAGCAATATGATGTCATTGTTGTAGGTGTTGGTTCCATGGGTTCAGCTACTCTTTATGATTTGGCTAAAAATGGTTTAAAGGTATTGGGGTTAGAACAGTTTGAACTGGCCAACGATTTATCGAGCCATACAGGTCAAAGTAGACTGATTCGGTTAGCTTATTTTGAACATCCTAATTATGTTCCATTACTAAAAAATGCCTATACGGGATGGAGACAAATTGAAGAAGATGCAGATGTTAATTTATTTTACCAGACAGGAATTGCCTATTATGGGAAACCCGAAGGTCCTTTGATTTCAGGGATTCAGTCTTCGGTTTCCAAATATGACTTGAGCATTGCATCTATACCATCGGATCATTATTCACCGCTACAGATTCCTACAGATTACCAAGGTCTATATGAAGAGGTAGCAGGACTTGTTACTCCTGAAAAAGCAATAAGGACTTATGCTCAGCAAGCAATTATGCGGGGAGCGGTCCTTAGGCAAAATGAAAAGGTGATTTCATGGAAGCAAGAAACGGATCACATCATTTTGAAAACGGATCAAGGCAGTTATTACACGGAAAAATTGATTTTAACTGCAGGACCTCATATTCAATCTTTGTTGCCCACTTTTATCCCTCAACTTACCGTGACAAGACAGTTAATTGGGTGGTTAAACCCCTCGCGCTGGCAAGATTTTTCAATGAATGAATTTCCCTGTTGGGTAATCGAAGAGGAGGGAGTACCAGGAATTTATTATGGCTTTCCGATTTTACCAATCGAACAATTCTCTGGACCCATAGGGCTTAAAATTGCCTATCATGCACCGGGAGTCGTTATAGATCCTCAATCGGTAAAAGAGTATGATAGCGCCCAGGAAGCCCAGCGACTTTTATCGATGAGCAGGCGTTATTTTCGGGATCAGAAAATGAAAATACTCAATATAAGTAGCTGTATGTATACTTATTCTTCGGATGATGATTTTATCATTGACTACTTACCGCAAAGAGATGAAAAAATTATTATTGCCACAGGTTTTAGCGGTCATGGATTTAAATTTGTCCCCGCCATGGGCGAAATTCTTTCGAAGATGGCTAGAGGATTGAGTACAGGGGTAGATCTTACTTTTCTATCTATGGGTCGCTTCCGAGATCAAAAGTAGGTAATTAAGGATAAGTGATATCTTTTAGTGTTGATTGATTCAGGGCTGGGAAGACAGTTTATCAATGGCTTGTTCTAACCTAAGTATTCTACCTTCAAGGTAGGTAGGAGGATTTATTTTTTTGCTAAAAACACCAATGATTTCCCATATTTGGATGATGCTTTCTAGGAGTAAATCTTGCATCGGGTAACTTGGATCATCTGATTTCAAATGAAGATGTTTTGGGTTTACTGAATCTAGTCTTTTGGTAAAGATTCCGGAGGTGGTAACTAAGCAAAGAACTTGACCTATTATTTTTTGGAGATCAGTTTGAGGAACTAATTTTCCAATAAGTAAATCACCATGATGAATACCTTGTTGTTGGAATACCATTTCACTGCCTACCATTTCAAAGCAGATTAGGTAAGAGTGAGCTTTCATTGGAATTCCTATTTTGGGTAGTTTTTCCATGAAATCATTGTTCTTGTGATGAACAACATAGTTTAAAAATTGGTCTTGACTGATCAAGGGGGCTGTGGTTATAATTGTTGAATCCTGACCCAGATTATGGGCTTTATTGAGCTTTTTTTTGATTGATTCGAGACTGAATATTTCACTTATAGATAATTCACGTGTCAATAAAAGGTCTATTGAAAGTTTAAAATATGTTGCAATTAGAATTAGTGTTTCAATTTTTGGTTCAGACCTACCTTCTTCATAAGCACCAATGCTAGGTCGCGATAAATCGAACAAACTCGCGAATTCAGCCTGACTTATTTTTTTTATCTGCCGAATTTTTTTAATATTTCTACCTATATAAGATAAGTTTTTGCTAAAATTTTGAGCCATGACAGATTTTTTATCATAAATATACTGTAAATGTAATAAATTTTGACCATCTTCGTAGTCTAGATATATGTTAGAGATTAAAAAAAGTTTTTTGACTTGAGATATAGTTGGTTTAGATAGATATTTAATGAAAAATATAATGAACAGATGAATGCATATTTTGATAAAGTAAGAGATTATTTGTTGGAGCTTAATTTTTCAATTATTTCACAAGATGCTGAAGAAGGCGTTTTGGTGATTGAAAAAGAAGACGAGGGTATGAAAAATGTCGTATTGATTATCTCAGATCCTATCGTTATTGTAGAGCAATTTTTATTTGAACTCACTGACGAGTCATTAGAGATCTACAAAAAACTATTGATTAAAAATAGGGATATCATACATGGTGCTTTTGCCATGGATGAAACGGGTAAAAAGGTTTTTTTCCGCAATACCCACGAATGTGAAAATTTAGATTTGAATGAGATAGAGGCCACATTAAATGCGTTGGCTCTATTGCTTAGTGAATACACTAATGAAATAATTGAATTTAGTAAAAAATAAAAATAAAATAGATCATGAATGTTTTTAAAAGACTTTTTAAAGTAGGAGAGGCCGAGGCACATTCGGCATTAAATCAGCTAGAAAACCCCATAAAGATGACCGAACAGGGGATTAGAGATTTGAAAAAAGATTTAGATGGGAGCCTTAAAGCTATGGCTGAGGTGAAAGCTATGGCTATCAGATCCAAAAATGATTTTCAAACCAACAAAAATAAAGCTCACGACTATGAAAACAAGGCCGTTCAATTGCTTAAGAAAGCAGAAGCAGGCGAATTAGATTTGGCAGATGGAGATAGATTGGCTGGAGAAGCTTTGTCAAAGAAGGAAGAATTTTCTCAAGCTATGCAAAGATCCAAGGAAGAGATGATTCGATTCGAGGGCAATGTAACCCAACTAGATGGAAAAATCAAAAAGTTGAGGTCTGATATCAGTACTTTTGAAAATGAATTAAGGACTTTGAAAGCTCGTGTAAAGGTAAGTGAAGCAACTTCAAAGGTAAATAAGCAAATGGCAAATATTGATACCAATAGTACCGTAGCGATGCTTGAGCGAATGAAAGATAAAGTAGCTCAGCAGGAGGCTTTAGCAGATGCATATGGTGAAATTGCAGGTGAAAGCAAATCTCTAGATAATGAGATTGATGCAGCTCTAGGTGATAACACAAGTGTCAAAGCAGCAGACGATTTAGCGGCTATGAAAGCAAAGTTGGGTCTTAAAAAATAATAAAGAAGAAAAATATAAATATTTTCAAATGGATATTTTTAAGGCGATATTAATCATTATTGCCGCTTTTTTTGTCTTTGGTTTTGTTTTTTCTATTCTTTTTAAGGTGGGATTGATTTTATTATTATTGCTTTTGTTGATGTATGGTTTTAAAAAGGTATTTTTAGATTAATGTTCGATTTTTTCAAGAAAAAGAAAAAGGTCTCTTACGATGTGACCAATTTGTCACTTAAAGATCTTGATGTTGGATTTATTTTTGATTATGACATGAAATCATGGGTAGTCAAGGAAGTGTACAAATATGATTGGGGTAATAATAATTATACCAGTGAATACAAGGTAGACAGTGGCGATGAATTGGCCTTTTTACATATTGCTGATGAAGGTGAACTTGGGATATCATTGAGTAAACCGATTCGGATAAGTAAAATTGGTGAGGCGATAACTGACGAAATTGAGAAGAATGAAAAGCCACCGGGAAAAATACATTTTGGTGAAGAATTATATTGTCTAGAAGAAGATGCAGCAGGCTATTTTCGTGATTTGAGCAAGGAAACTGAGGACTGGGAAGAGTTGATTTCCTGGGAATATTTGAATGATGAAGCCACCAAGGTACTGTCAATTACACAATGGGACATTAGAAATATTGAAGCCTCTGCTGGTTTAATTTTAAAAGAATATCAATTTTCCAATATTATACCTAGTGAATAGCTCATTTCTGAATAACTTTGTATTATGAGAAGAGTACAACCTTTAACCCTTATGATTTCTTCTTTCTTAGCCTTGATAATGCTCATCAACTGTGGAGGAGGATTTCAAAAAAGTCCCTTGGATGAGATCATTCGAAATATTCCCCGTGATGAAATGTTCACCATCATATTGAATGATATGAACGCAGAAGGCAATTTTTCAAAAAGTTATTACCACAAATATCAAATCATTCGAGACAATCAAGTAGATAATGCCAGAGAGGTTGTTTCTGATTGGCATGAGGTTGGAGAGAAAGAATTTACTAATTATATCAATGATATGGGTATGGAGATTGCTTCTAGAGACAGTACGGGAAAACTGACCAAGACGGTAGCACCTCCCGGGTATAACAACTATGTAGGTAATCAAAAATATGGAAGATGGGAAAATAGGGGAGGATCAAGTTTTTGGGCCTTTTATGGTCAATATGCCTTCATGTCCAGCATGCTAAGAATGGGTAGTTATCCCGTCAGCAGAGGCTATTATAGCGACTGGAGGGGTAATTATGCGGGGACCAATCGCAGATATTATGGTCCAAGTAGCGGTGGGCGATCTTATTATGGGACCAACAGTGCTTACAACAACAATAGAAATAGCCGGTCTACGTGGGGCTCAAAAAGTACTTCTTTTAAAAATAATGTAACGAGTCGAACTTCAAGATCAAGTGGTAGCTTCGGAAGCTCTCGGTCTTATGGGGGCGGTTACGGTAAATAATTTTGTTCTTAAAGTACAGGAAATATGCTAACTATATTGGACGGAATACTCACAACCCTCACTTATATTTCGGTCAGTTTTTTGCTCTTTTTCATTGGAAAAATAGCCTATCAACTTTTTCATCCAAAAGTGAAAGTTGCTTATGAACTGGTCGAAAATGATAATTTGGCTTTTGCTTTTGCCCACGTGGGTTATTTCATAGGCCTACTGTTAGCTATTGGGAGTGTCATGCTCGGTGAGTCAGAAGGACTGGTCAATGATTTAATTGGTATTGGAATTTATGGATTGCTATCCATTGTTTTATTGAACCTTTCTTTAATCATTAATGACAAAATTATTCTGTCGAATTTTGATCTTAAAAAAGAGATTTTTGTTGACAAAAATGTTGGCACGGGTATTGTCGAAGGGGCAAATGCAATTGCGACGGGCTTGGTCGTCATGGGAGCCATCACAGGAGAAGGGTATGGTGAGTCGGGTCCAATAGTTAATGTTTTGGTATATTGGATATTGGGTCAAGTCATTCTTTTTGTAACTTCAAAAATATATAATTTAATGACCTCTTATGATGTTCATGATCATATAGAAAGAGGAAATACTGCTGTTGCGGTGGGTTATTCTGGAGCCATTATAGCGATCGGTAATCTTATCAATAATGCATTGGCACATGATTTTGATAGTTGGATAATTACCATTCAAGATGTAAGTTTTAATGTCATTGTAGGTTTTGCTTTTTTGCCTATTGCTCGATTTTTGACTGATAAGATTTTATTGCCGGGTCAAAAGCTCACAGATGAAATTGTAAATCAAGAAGATCCCAATGTAGGAGCAGCGATTGTAGAAGCCTTTGCCTATGTTGGTGGATCGATGCTGATTGTTTGGGCATTATAGAATCCTTGAAAAAAACTTCAACTTTGCTGAAAGTAGCCCTTTTCGCTACGGGATTGGCGGGGATCGTTTCAGAGTATACCATTTCTACCTTAGCTACTTATTTTCTTGGAGACTCTGTTTTTCAATGGACCATAATTGTTTCCATGATGCTTTTTTCGATGGGCTTAGGCAGTCGATTATCCAAGAAATTTGAAGAGAAACTACTTGAAAAATTCATTGCAATAGAGTTTCTACTTTCGATCATCGCCTCAAATGTTACGGTCATCGTGTACGTTTGCTTTGCTTTTTATGGCAATACTACCTTTGTCATTTATTTTTTGAGTGTGTTCATCGGGCTCTTGATTGGTATGGAAATACCCATTGTCATTCGATTAAATGAAAAATTTGAAAAATTGAAAGTCAATATTTCCTCGACCTTAGAAAATGATTATTACGGAAGTTTGGTGGGAGGTATTTTCTTTGCTTTTGTTGGATTGCCTATTTTAGGATTGGTTTATACCCCATTAATATTGGGGAGTATTAATTTTATGGTTGCCTTATTATTGTTGTGGGCTACTTGGGAAGATCTTAAAAAAAAGCAAAAAACGAGATTTCTCACTTATATCGCAGGTGTTTTAATTATACTGAGTTCATCTGCCCTTCTTTCTAAAGATGTGGTGAATTGGGGCGATAGTATTCGATATCGCGATTTGGTGGTTTTTAGTATGCAGTCTCGTTATCAAAAGATAGTCATGACGTATTCAAAAGGTGATTATTGGCTGTTTCTTAATGGGAATCAACAATTGAGTACTCTTGATGAAGCCCTATATCATGAACCTTTGGTTCATGCACCCATGGTACTTTCAAAAGGAGCTCGATCCGTATTGGTACTTGGGGGAGGAGATGGAGTAGCGGTAAGAGAATTGCTCAAATACCCTGAATTAGTACAAATAATTTTAGTAGATTTAGATCCTGCGGTCACTTCCATGGCTCAAAATCATCCCATAATGTTGGGCATCAATGAAAATTCTTTAAATGATGATCGGGTCACGGTAATCAACCAAGACGGATTTAAGTTTTTAGCAGAGACACAAATGCGGTTTGATGTAGTAATTGCTGATTTCCCTGATCCGAGAACGGTAGATCTTGGACGTCTGTATTCTCGTGAATTTTACGGCTTAGTACATCAAGTATTGAATGAAAAAGGGATGATGATTACACAAGCGGGCAGTCCCTATTATGCACGTCAAGCTTTTGATTGCATTGATCTAACCATACAATCGGCTGGATTTAATACATTGAAATTACATAATCAAGTCTTATCCTTAGGTGAATGGGGTTGGATAATGGGCTCAAAAAAGAAACGAGACCTGAAAAATGAGTTACAATCGGCCTCTTTAGGGTCATTGCCTACGCAGTGGATGACTGATGCGGCATTGACAAAAATCTCGTCGTTTGGCGCAGAAGTATTTGAAGAAGATTACTCAGCAACTGCTATCAATAGACTGCATGATCCAGTGCTTTACCATTATTATCTCAATGGGCGGTGGGATTTGTATTAAAGTGATTGAGCAGCCATAATACCCGAATCAATGGCCTCAAAAAGTAGTGGTAGTCGGCCCGTATCCGCTCCGGCAAATTTAAAATTTCCTATTTCTGGATAGGTGTTGAACAAATAATGAGGAGTGGGTACGGACATGGCATGTCCCATGACATTAATAAAGGCGGCCTCCGGGCGAATTGGTTTTTTAATCATAAAACTGATGTAGGACAATGTTTCATTGACGATGCGGTCCTTATGGTCTTCTACGGTGAGTAATTGGCTCCGATGTTCAGGTTTGAGGCAATAATAGCCAGTCAGGCAATGCAAGCCCTTAAGGTTTCCTTGATATTGTACACTTGAATCAATAAAGCCCAAAAAACCCGATTCGCTGTCTAAATACTCATTTTGCCAAAAACCAAAATTATTTGGCTTTTGTTTTGTCAAAATATTGACAACCATCCAAGGAGCATACACATTTTCATTAAATGGAGAATATATTTTTGGGGCGATATAAGGGAGACTGTGTTTTTGTCCGGCATAAATGATGGCATCTGTCTGTATTTCCAGCCGTTGGTTTTGGATGATGTCCAAGGCATTAACTAAATAGCCTGCCCCTTTTTTTTCAATATGATAAACTAAATGCTGGTTAAGTATTTTATGTGAGGAGAGCTGTTGATGTATTTTATTGGCAAAATATTGATTTCCCTCAGGTGCGGAAAAAAGTTCAACATACTGTTTTTGATATGGTCGACATGTATAGTAGTGGATTCCAGCGAGAGCTGAAACTTGTTGACTAGTCCCTCCATAATCATCCAACATTTGGTAATCAATTAGTTTTCTAAAATCCGGATGTTTATCGATATTTTGGTCATTCAAAAAGCTATTAAATGTCATTTTATCTAGATATTGAATATCAACAGGGGTCAAGCGAGTGGGTAAGATCATGCGGCCTTCAAATGGCCTTAGAACTTCCATTAATTTTTTGGAAGCTTCTGTTATTGGCATCACTGACTTTCTAAAATCACCATTTTGGAAGCATTGCTGACGACGGGCAGCAGGAATAAGGTGTTGGCGATCCTTGAAAGACCAACTGTCACTCCATGCTTGATATTCAATAATCTTTAACTGTTCAAACATTTTCAAGACCTCTTCTCCATAGTTGGCAGGGTAGGCCAAATCATAATGCGCACCTCGACCGACGGCTACGCCTTGGTAATCATTGGCAGAGGAGGAGCCTCCATATCGATCATCTAGCTCTAAGAGTAGGTAATCATTATAGTTTAGCGTATGAGCTGCAGCTATGCCTGCAAGGCCTCCACCTACGATGAGGGTTTCAGTTTGCCGCTTTTTACTAATCCTAAGATTGAGCACATTTTTTATTAAATGTCCAGATTGCGCCAATGAAGAAACTGAAATAGGGAAGTCGTTTCCATTCAAGAAATCAGAATGACAAGAAGTCAGCCAAAAAGGAACTGAAAGGCCTAGAGCCGTATTTTTGATGAACTTTCTCCGCTCCATTTATTTTCTATTTATTGATCGTTCTTTTTCTATAAAGTAGTCCTGTTTACCCATTGACATCATCATCGCCATGCATTCATCATTCCACCAATTGGATGTAAAGGATTTATTTGAACTTTTGAGGATATCAGTAAGTTCTACAGTTGAAAAGCTTTTTGAGGTTAAAATCCAGCCCATTTGTCCGATGGTGGGAATTTGCAAATGGTAGGGTACAGTTCCGTAATTTAGTGAGGTGATTTGATCCCTGTAGTTCTTGAATAATTTAGGTTGTTTATGGACATCGCCCATTTGAGTTAATAGGAAACCCGTGCTATCCAATTTGCTCAATAATTTTTTGGTAAAATAGGGTTTCATGAAAGCCGACATTTCCAAACTCCCTGCGGGGTTAAATAGATCAATAATTATGGCATCAAAATAAAGTGGCGTAGTTTCTACATATGAGCTTATATTTTGATCGATGAGGGTCATGAAATCGAGATCCAAATCCTTTATTTGATGATGGAGAAAATCTAGGTCATAGGGGAGTATATGGAGTGATTGATAACAAAACTTAGAAGTTTTTAGTTGCTGGATGATGACCCCATTGTCCCCACCAATGATTAGTATCTTGGCCTTTTTAGGTAGCACTTGTAATAAGGGATATAAAGTAGCTTCACCATACATACTTTGATCAGGGGTGGCCGTGCTTAATCGACCATTATAATAGGTCCACTGATCGTCGATCCATCTAACTTGATCGATTACTCCTTTTCGTGTTTTTATAGATGAAATGACATTTTCACTATAATTTTTTTGGTTGGGTATAAAGGCAAAAGGGATTATCCAAACAAGAATAGCGGTGAGCATGGGGAGGGCGAGCCACTTCATTTTTAATTGGGTTCCCATCAACACAGTGGTCATTGCCATGATATTGAACCATACCCATCCATTATCAGTTATTCCGATCAAATATTGGGTCAAAGGATAGGATCCTAAAATAATAGAGACGAGGCACAGAGAGCTAAAAAATGTAAAGAGGTTGTTTTTAAAGGGAGCAATAGGAGCAAAGCGGAGGGCCATTAAAGGCAATAAAATAAAAAACCAAAAAGCTATTTGATTTGGGGTTTGAAACTCGAAAAAATGAGCAGACAACCGATGGTACCAGCTACCGGTTAATCCAAGGAAAATAAGGGAAGTTAAAATTGATTTTTTCAATCTTTCTATTCTGATTTTTTTTTAATTTCAGCCTCAAAGCCCGATGCAATAATTCCGGCAGGTAAGGCAAAAATACCAACACCCATAATGGCAATAAATGCACCTAAAACCCTACCTATGGAAGTGATCGGATATACATCTCCATAGCCTACGGTAGTCAGTGTAGCTACCCCCCACCACATGGTTGCTGGAATACTACTAAATGCTTCAGGCTGTACTTCATGCTCTACATAATACATCAGACTAGAGGCCAAAACAAGGACTAATAAAACAATGGTTAGGGTGACCAAAAGCTCTTCCTTTCTTCTGTTTAATACATTTGCAATCATTTGAAAGGCTGTAGAATACCTTCCCATTTTGAAGATGCGTACCAGTCGAAAGAGTCTTAAGAGCCTTAAAATACGCCCATCAATATTCATAATGAAGGGTAAATAAAAGGGTAAAATAGCAAGTAAATCAATCAATCCAATGGGTGAAAGGATGAATTTAATCCGGCCTTTTATTGGATGGCGATAGCGTTCAATCAAGGTACAAGTCCATATACGCCCAACATATTCCAATGTAAAGACGATTACCGAAATGATCTCAAACCATTCAAAAAAATCTTCATACTTGATGTAGACAGAAGCCACTGTTTCCATGATCACAGCGATCATATTTAAAAAGATTATGATCATGATGAACAGATCAAAACGACGACTTAGTCGATTGTCACCATCGTCTTTCTCAAGTATTTCAAATAAGCCTTTTCTAATTTTTTCCATTTTTAATATATCGATTATAAGCGATCACAAAATTTACATACATATCACTGTTGCAGCTACTAATCTCTACATAAGCTTTGTGTTTTTCAGGAAAAGTATGCAGGGCACAATGACTTTCTGCCAATAACCAAAGGGCGGTATAGCCTTGGGGTTCAAAGGCATGGTCAATAAACTTGAGCACAGTGAATCCCGAGTTAATGATAAGTCTTTCAATATCTGTTTTTAATTGGTGATCTGAAGAGTATCTCATCCAAGATGAGAAATTATCAATTTTTGCTTCCAATAATGTGTTTTTTAAGGCTCCTTGTTGGCGATGATTTTAATCTATAAGCTAAAATAATGTTTGTTCTTCATATGAAGGGTTAATATGTATATTTGTTGTGTATCTGATAGTGTTATGAAGCGACGAATTTTTCTTAAACAGACCGGATTGGGTCTGGCTAGTCTCTCGGGCTTGGATGTAGTATTTGCTTCAAGTATGCCCAAAGGTTATATTCCTTTAATTGGCCTGCAAGATCCTTTTAAAGAATTAAATAAGCATAAACAGATGATTGTTCTGAATGATCGTCCATTAAATATAGAAGCTCAGGCTCATTTATTGAATGATGAGGTGACACCTGCAGACAAAATGTTTGTGAGAAACAATGGGATTACGCCTGAGAATATAGATCTAAATAATTGGAAATTAGTCATAGACGGTGAATCGGCTATTAATGTAAGCTCATTTACGCTTGAGGAGTTAAAAACTACTTTTAAGTCATATACGTATCAATTGGTTCTAGAATGTGGAGGGAACGGTCGTAGTGAGTTTAATCCACCTGCTAAAGGAAATCAATGGACCATAGGAGCCGTATCTTGTCCACGATGGACAGGTGTCAGGTTACGCGATGTGTTGGAACGTGTAGGCATGAAGGAAGATGCCGTTTACTTGGCTTATCATTCTAGGGATCAGCATCTAAGTGGGGACCGTAAAAAAGAAGCTATTTCACGGGGGATACCCATTTCAAAGGCTATGATGGATGAAACGTTATTGGCTTATCATATGAACGAAGAAGATCTTCCCTTAATTCATGGTCAACCATTGAGGTTAGTAGTAGGTGGTTGGCCGGCCTCAGCATCCGGTAAATGGTTGGAGCGATTATCTATAAGAAATATAGTGCATGATGGAGCTAAAATGGGAGGTCAGGCTTACAGAGTACCATGTGAGACGGTTGCCCCGGGAACCGTTGTACCAGATGAGGACATGTGTATCATTGAATCTATGCCCGTCAAATCGTTGTTAACTTATCCAAAAAGTGGTGCTTTATTAAAAAATCAGAAAAATCTAGAAATTAAAGGACATGCTTGGGCAGGTGAATTAGTAGTTTCTGCAGTTTATTATTCGATTGATTTTGGCGCTAAGTGGCATCTTTGTCAATTATCTGCTCCAGTCAATCGTTTGGCTTGGCAGCATTTTAAGTCAGAAATTCAGTTTCCAAAAAAAGGTTATTATGAAGTATGGGTACGCGCCAGAGATCAAAATGGAGTGGATCAACCCATGGTTTTACCTGGATGGAATCCCAAAGGTTATTTAAATAATGCATGTCATAGGATAGCGGTTAAAGTTGTATGAGGGGCCTTCTGATATCTTGGTTTTTACAATTCGTTTTGAGTCTTTTTTTACTTAATTGTGGGTCATCAAAAAAGTATAATACTAAAAAAGGGCATGTAAAGGACAATACGATGCTTGGACTTATAGATGACGAAGGAGTGCAACTTGTACTTCAAAATTGTAATTCATGTCATTCTACCCAATTTATTACTCAAAATCGTATGACGAAAGCAGGATGGAAAAGTACAATTCGATGGATGCAGGCCACTCAGAATTTATGGGACTTAGGTGAAGATGAAGCACTTATTTTAACGTATTTATCTGAAAACTATGCTCCAAGTGCCACAGGAAGAAGGCAAAGTTTAGTGGTAGAGGACTGGTACACATTAGAATAAAAAAATTGTCTACTCCTATTTAAGGTTATCAATAAGGTAGAAGACTGGAAGGGATATCAAATTACATAAAAAACTTACTTTAGGGAAGTAAGTTTTTTATGAATAAGAAATAATCAAGTTAGTTCAAAACGGTCAAGATTCATCACCTTACTCCACACTGCTACGAAGTCTTGGATGAATTGCTTCTGAGCGTCTTCACAGGCATAAACCTCTGCTATAGCCCGCAGTTGAGAGTTAGAACCAAAAGCAAGATCAACCGAGGTAGCGGTCCATCTAACTTTTCCTGTCTCACGGTCACGTCCTTCAAATATATTGTTACCTGTGTTGGACTTACCCCATTGAGTGCTCATGTCTAGTAAATTGATAAAGAAGTCATTACTCAATGTTTCTGGATTCTTTGTGAACACTCCATGAGGTACTTTCCCTACATTGGTATTTAGTACCCGCATGCCTCCAATTAATACTGTCATTTCGGGAGCGGTTAAAGTAAGTAAATGAGCCTTGTCTAAAAGAAGCTCCTCAGGAGCACGATCATTCCCCTTTTTATTAAAGTTACGGAAGCCATCAGCCTTCGGTTCTAAAACAGCAAATGATTCAATGTCAGTTTGATTTTGCAGGGCATCAGTACGTCCCGGAGTAAAAGGAACTGTAATCTTTTCTCCTGCTTTTAGCGCAGCAGCTTCAATACCAGCAGCGCCACCTAATACAATTATATCTGCTAACGATATTTTCTTATTACCACCTTGCTTTTTATTAAATGCTTCTTGAATTTCAGAGAGGCTGTTGATTACCTCTTTCAATTCCTGTGGTTGATTTACCTCCCAAGTATTCTGAGGAGCTAAAACAATGCGCCCGCCATTAGCACCGCCACGTTTATCTGAGTTACGGAAGGTAACAGCTGATCCCCATGCAGTAGATACAAGTTGAGAAATTGTTAAATTACTCTTAAGCAGAATATTTTTGAGATGAGTAATGTCTTCCGAATCAATTAATTCATGGTCTAACTTAGGAATTGGATCTTGCCATATCAAGGTTTCCGAAGGTACTTCTTTTCCTAGATAACAAGCTATGGGTCCCATATCTCGATGGGTGAGCTTGAACCAAGCTCGTGCGAAGGTATCTGCAAATTCATCAGGATTTTCTTTAAATCTTTTCGAAATTGGAGCGTAAAGAGGATCCATAATCATGGCTAAGTCCGTAGTTGCCATCATAGGTGCATGATACTTAGTAGGATCATGAGCATCAGGAACTGCATCTGACGCGGCGCCATCTTTGGGAGCCCATTGTTGTGCTCCTGCGGGACTTTTGACGAGTTCCCAATCATAGCCAAAAAGAGTGTCCCAGTAGCTATTATCCCATTGGATCGGCGTGGGCGTCCAAGCTCCCTCCAAACCACTAGTAATTGTATCGACTCCTTTACCAGTTCCAAAACTATTTTTCCACCCAAGTCCTTGTTCCTCAATGGTAGCACCTTCGGGTTCTGGCCCAACATAATTAGGGTTTCCTGCACCATGTGTTTTACCAAAAGTGTGTCCACCCGCAATGAGGGCTACTGTTTCCTCATCATTCATGGCCATACGACCAAAAGTTTCGCGAATGTCTCTTGCCGAGGCCAGGGGATCGGGTGTCCCATTAGGTCCTTCTGGATTAACGTAAATCAGTCCCATCTGAACGGCACCTAAAGGATTATCTAATTCTCTGTCACCCTTGTAACGCTCATCACCAAGCCATTCCGTTTCAGGTCCCCAAAATACGTCACCTTCAGGTTCCCAAATATCTGCTCGTCCTCCGCCGAAACCAAAAGTTTTAAATCCCATGGATTCTAAAGCACAGTTACCAGTGAGAATCATCAGATCTGCCCAAGATATTTTACGCCCATATTTTTGTTTTATCGGCCAAAGTAAGCGTCGTGCCTTGTCAAGATTACCATTATCTGGCCAACTGTTGAGAGGAGCGAATCGCAAAGTACCTGTACCCGCACCTCCACGACCATCTCCTATTCGATACGTACCAGCACTGTGCCAGGCCATACGAATAAAAAATGGACCATAATGTCCGTAATCAGCTGGCCACCATTCTTGTGAATTGGTCATTAAGGTATATAGATCTTTTTTAAGAGCATCAAGATCAAGACTTTTGAATGCTTCAGCATAATTAAAGGCTTTACCCATAGGACTAGCCTGAGGAGTGTTTTGGTGTAAAATCTTAAGGTTTAGTTGATTGGGCCACCAATCTGAATTGGATAGGGCTCCAGCGGCTGTGTGTCTTTGAGCTGCCGGTGCAAATGGGCATTCGCTTTCTCCAAGACTCGCTTGTCCATTTGAAATGTCGGGATGTGAAATGTTTTCCATAAATGATTATTTAAAATAGATGTTTAAAGTACAATTATTAGTGTCCAGGCTTTGATCAAAATTAAAGGATTTTTCCATAAAATTTGGTTTCAATAGTTAAAAGATTGAAACCATTTAGCACAACTTATTTCATCAAAAAAAATTAATTGGAAGTATTTTTTATAATATTCTTGTAAATATAACGCTGAAATTGTATCTAAAAAAACTATATTATTGATATATAGATCTATTTTATAGATATAAATAAACTTTTAAACTTATGAATATTCAACAATTCAATTATATTCTTGCTTTGGTAAAGTTAAAGCATTTCGAAGCAGCAGCAGATGCTTGTTTTGTGGCCCAGTCTACTCTGAGTACCATGATAAATAAGTTCGAAGATGAAATTGGGATTAAAATATTTAATAGAAAAACCAAGCCCGTTTCCATTACTAAGGAAGGTGTTCAAATTATCAATCGTTTGCGTATCATTCAAAAAGAAATGGATGCACTGCACAATGTAATTCAAGAACTGAAAGGTGAAATGATAGGAGAATTACGCATTGGTATCATACCAACAACGGCATCTGACTTGCTCCCATTATTTTTATCAAAATTTGCCAGTGACTTTCCTGAAGTTAAAATGATTATACAAGAATTGACGACATTTGAAATTCAGAAAGCCTTAAAAAATAGAATGCTCGATGTAGGTATTTTGGCGGTTCCATTGAATGATGATGAATTGATTGAATTTGATTTATATTCAGAACCTTTTTTATTTTATGATTGTAGCACTGTAGAGATAAAATCTGCCATCGCTATTCAAGAGTTAGATTATTCAAAACTGTGGTTATTAGAGGAGGGACATTGCTTACGAACACAAGTACAAAATATATGTGAACTGTCGGACAAAAGCCAAGAAAAACAGGTCAATATTGAATTTAAAGCCGGTTCATTGGATAGTTTGATGCGTCTCACGAAGGCTTGTAAAGGGGTAACAATTTTACCCTATTTGGCTTCACTTTCTTTATCAAAATCAGAGCAAAAAAAATTGATACCCTTTAAGTTACCAACACCTATCAGATCAATTGGATTAGTTACACACAAATATTTTGTCAAAACAAAATTATTAAATCAATTACAAGTCACTATCCGGCAAGTTGTCGCACCTCTAATTCCACATAATCTCTCGACTAAGCATTTCAAGCCTATATAATTTTTGTAGAGTCATCGTTGATTTACGAGATCTAATCTGGCTCCTTTATTTTCTAGTTAATTATAGGCTGTAAGCTCCCTTTTTCCAAATCGTTACAAGCGGTCCATAAAATTATATAAATCAATAAGGCATGCCAAAATGGGTTTTTTAAAGTGAAATTTAAGAAGTTTATTAAACATATTCTAAAGTAATGAGAATAGACTTAATTTAATTTTTTGAGGGAATAAAAATAGCGCTGGATACTCACCATAACAATAGGATATAAGCGGGCATAAGAGGTATTTAAGATATTTGTTCCTACCGATAGGTCAATTCTGAGATTAGAAGAAATGACTTTTTGTATACCCGGATGAATTTCAATGTAATGTCCATTTGTAAGTCCATTGGTCTGAACATCCAAGTTGGATCCATCTTGAGAAACTACAGCAGATTCGTATGATTTTCCATTGAATTCTAGATATATATTCCAATTTGCTTGTTCATAATTGCTATATTTTTTTGGATAGAGCAAATACCCGAAAGATAAATTGTATTCAAGGGATCTCCCGTATTCAATAGTTGTATTTGTTGTAGCGGCACTCCCAGAAAATAGAGGTTTGTCTTCGCTGTATTCATTCGGTAAAGTAAAACCTGTTGTGAATGAAACAGCAAATCTTTTTTTCAGGTAAGTAGCGATAAGACCTCCTCCAAAACCTCTTGTATCGTCAAGAAGATTAGGTTCAGCCTCATCATGGGCATTTGAAACATTAGACCATTGACCAAAAACAGCAACTCGGAAATGTTCATTTGCATCATCAAATGTTAAAAATCGATATTTAGTGTATAGATGAAATCCATTAAATCTTAGGGGATATGTCACTCCTTTTTGTGATTGTTGAGGATAATAAATAGTTTGACTTCCAATATGTTTGTGCGTGATTAAATCATCAGGTAAACTTAATCCATGATGGTTAGAAAAAGAGGAAGAGATATAGAGTGAAAGTTTGGGTGTTACACCGTACATCCATCTAACGGCAAACATATTTCGTAGCACATTTATTTCGTTAAATGAGTTACCAAATAATCGAACGCCCAGAACCCTTTTGGGAATACTGCTTGCAGATTCATTATGAATAAATAATTCTTGAGCCTTTGAAATATTTAGGTCAAAAAAAATGAAAATTATAACAAAAATAATTCTCATAAAGTCACAAAATATGTCTCATTTTGATTACATGCCTTATTTTTAGCTTCCGAAAGTTGAGTTTTCCACTTTTTCATTTCTCCTCGAGAAAGAAAATTTTTCCCGATAAATTTCAAGTTCATTTTTCCTTCCAATTTCGGATGATTTATATCTAAAAACTGATAGGTATCATATTCATAATTCCAACAACTATCGGTCTTGATTGATTGTCCATCAAAATCAAACCAAGCATTCAAATAAGCTATTGAAAATCCAGCATCGATCACTGCTTGTGCGATTTTATCGATAGATACATATTCGTCTTCTTTGAGTAGTATCTCGCTTTGATTACTATTTAAATCCATCACAACGCGATCGATAAAATCTAACTTAATTAAACTCATTTCTACTGATCTTGAACACATCGAACAAGTAAGTCCATCAATACCGATATTCACTGACTTAAATTGGCATTTAGCAACCCAAGGTAAGAAGATTATCAAGCAAAAAATGATATTTCTACGAATGTGCTGTTTCATAACTCTTAGATGTGAAATTAATAGGGGATTCATAAATACTCAAGTAATATTCGATTTTATGATTACATTTATTTTTATTAATGTTAGAAAAGTTTTAAGGTATAAAAATATAATTATTGGACATGTTAAAAAAGATAACTTATATTTCGGCAGGAATGTTCAGTTCAATGACTTTATTGGCCGTTCTTTTTAAAATATTGCACCTTCAAGGTGCTACAGTTTTGCTTACAATAGGTCTTATGGGATTAGCTCTAGTTTTCATTCCTGCTTTTTTGCTCTATAAATATTACAGTTGAGTATCCATGTCAGGCTCACTAATTGCTTTTATAGGGAATAGCATTTAAGAAAGGAAACAATTCTTTTAGATATACTAGTTCATGGCTTTTGTTTAAACTTTTAAATTTGTGTCC
>CAJWQD010000025.1 GCA_913045135.1 uncultured Flammeovirgaceae bacterium
TTTTAACTATTCCCTCTTTGAAAACTAATTTTAATTTATTGAAAATCTTAACGGGACCAGATATAAAATTACGAAAGCGTTCCTAAATTACTCAAAAGTGCTCGAGATGAATTGAAAGCAATGGAAGATAATTTCTCTATTTTAAATGGCAAAAATTCAGTTTCCTATGAATTGCAGATAAAAAATTAAGTTAAAAATGTGGTTATTAAAAGATTATGTGACTCAAAGATTTTGAGAATACAAAAATTCTCTTTTTTTTAGCCATAGTAATTTAAATTAAGTTAATATAAGTTTGATAAGTTCTTTTTAGTTATACTTTTGCGCGAATATTAAATATTACTACTATGTATTGGACACTAGAATTGGCCTCATATCTTGAAGATGCACCATGGCCAGCTACCAAAGATGAGCTAATAGACTTCTCGATTCGTTCCGGGACACCTTTAGAAGTTGTAGAAAATCTGCAGGAACTAGAAGACGATGGAAATCCTTACGAAAATATAGATGAGATTTGGCCTGATTATCCAACCAAAGAAGACTTTTTCTTTAATGAAGATGAATATTAGGCCAAATTTTCAGATAAAAAAAATCGAGCCAAATCAAGATCTTCGTCCGTCGTGATCTTAATGTTTCCATAAGAACCCTCTATTAAATGTACCGCATGCCCATCAGAGTCGACCACTGACGCATCGTCCGTGAAACGGAGACAATGAGGCTGTCTATAAGCCTTTTTCAGAAGATTAATATCAAAAGTTTGAGGTGTTTGGATCAAATAATAATTTGATCTATCTCTAGAAATCGTCGTAATTCCTGATTTCTCTCTTATTGAATCCTTGAGTGCAACCGCCGCTACAGCAGATTTATATACACTGGCAGCTTCAAAACTCGAATTGATTAATCGAATACTTACACAAGGTCTGGCAGCATCATGAATGGCAACAATACCTCCTCCATCTACCCCTTTCAAACCATTTCTTACGGAATGAAAACGGTTATCTCCACCCTCAACTAATCGTATAGAATAATTCGGCAGCCATTTTTCTTTGATACTTTTCCATCTTTCAAAATACTTTTTTGCTAACACTAGAACCAAAACATCCACCCCAGCTTTTAGAAATGATTCTATTGTATAAACCAATACAGGTTTACCTAAAATTTCAATAAACTGTTTAGGAACATCGTTTTGCATTCGCGTACCCTGTCCTCCTGCAACAATAACAGCAAAACGATATCCTCCCTTCATGTCATATTATCAACATGGCATCGCCATATGTAAAAAATCGATATTTTTCCTTGATTGCTAATTGATAAGCCTCCATGATTAAATCATATCCTCCAAAGGCTGAAGCCATCATTAGTAAGGTAGATTCTGGCAAATGAAAATTAGTAACTAACGCATTGCATATTTTAAAATCATAAGGCGGAAAGATAAATTTATCTGTCCAGCCAGTACTTTCCTTCAATCGTTCACCTGCCGAAACAGAAGACTCCATCGATCGCATTACGGTCGTGCCAATAGCGCAAACTTTTTGCTTAGAATCTAATGCCTTATTCACTCTTTGTGCCGTTTTATCTAAAACTTCAAAATTTTCACTATCCATTTTATGTTTAGTTAAGTCCTCAACATCTACTGGTCTGAAAGTACCTAAACCTACATGTAAAGTAATAGTTTCTATATCGACACCCACGATCTCAAGTCTTTTTAGCAATTGTTTCGTGAAATGCAATCCAGCTGTAGGTGCCGCCACAGCACCTATTTTATCAGCGTAAATTGTTTGAAAACGTTCCTTATCTGAAGCCTCTGCAACCCGATTCAACATCTTGGGGAGTGGCGTTTCTCCTAGATTATCAATCAGCTTATAAAAGTCATGCTGCCCCCCATCAAAAAGAAACCTAATCGTTCTACCTCTCGATGTGGTATTATCTATGACCTCAGCCACTAATTCACCATTACCAAAATACAACTTATTACCTACTCTTATTTTTCTTGCAGGATCAACCAAAACATCCCAAAGATGCATTTCCTTATTGAGCTCTCTTAGTAAAAAAACCTCTATTTCTGCACCCGTTTTTTCTTTATTCCCGTACAATCTAGCTGGAAACACTTTGGTGTCATTTATGACCATAACGTCGTCCTCGCTAAAATAATTAACGAGGTCTTTAAAGGTTTTATGCTCGAAATTTCCTGTATCCTTGTGAATTACCATCAAACGTGATTCATCCCTATTTTCTACAGGATGCGATGCAATGATACTTGAAGGAATATCGAATTTGAATGCGGATAGCTTCATAAATAAAATTATGGGACAACAAAAATTTGTTGCAAAATTAAACAAATGTTTTATATAAAATTTAAATTTTTTACTTTGAGCCAATTATCTTGCTCACTAATATGAAAATTGTTATTAAACTCATAATTGAAAGTTTTAGATTTGCTTGGAATGCATTGAAAATGAATATTCTGAGAACCACACTATCCCTTTTGGGTGTAACTGTTGGAATTTTTGCAATTATTTCTGTCTTTACGCTCGTTGATTCATTGGAACGTAGCATTAAAGAAAGTTTTAATTTTCTTGGTGCTAACACAATAATTCTACAAAAATGGCCCTGGGGATTGGGGGGAGATGAGGTTTACCCTTGGTGGAAATATTTGAAACGCCCTCATCCTACATGGGAAGAATACAAGTTTTTAGCAGACAATGTAAATAATGCTCCAAGTTTGTGCATTACAGCTAACAAAGAGAATATTGTTTCTAAATTTAGAAACAATAGTAGCAATGAGGGTATCCTGGCGGGTGTTTCTAATTCCTTCAAAGATGTTTATGAACTAACTATCGAAGAAGGTCGATATTTTACTAAACAAGAATCAATTGGGGGTAGACCCGTAGCCATCATTGGACATAGAATCGCTGAAGATTTATTTGCTGAAATAAGTCCTATAGGTAAATCTTTCAAAATTAAAGGAACATCTTTTTATGTTATTGGAAAATTAAAGGAAGAAGGGTCAGGATTTCTTGAAATGGATTCTAGAGATGATCAAATCATTATACCCTATCATTCTTTCACCAAACTTTATTACATAGGTAAGGGTAAGGGGGGGTTAGAACCAAACATCACCTTAAAGGGCTATGAATCAGATTTAGGACTTATTCAGCTAGAATCTGAAGTGAAAGGTCTGATGAGATCTAAAAGAGGATTAAAGCCTAAAGAAGAAGAAAATTTTGCTATCAATCATCCCGATGCAATTACTGAATTCATCGGTACTACATTCGATATTATTGGTATTGCAGGCTGGATCATTGGTTCATTTTCAATTCTTGTGGGAGGATTTGGGATTGCAAATATTATGTTTGTATCCGTTCGGGAACGAACCAACATTATAGGCATTCAAAAATCCCTCGGAGCGAAAAATTATTTCATCTTATTTCAATTTTTATTTGAATCCATATTTCTTTCATTGATCGGTGGAATTCTCGGTATTCTCTTAGCTTATTTCTTAAGTTTTGCTGACTTAGGAACCTTGCATCTTAAACTCAGCTTTTATAATGTGTTTCTAGGTTTGAGCGTTTCTCTCGTCATCGGTTTAGTTTCAGGAATAGTTCCAGCAGCTCTAGCAGCAAAAATGGACCCCGTAGTTGCCATTAGGACGCAATAGATTATAGCTCGGAAGTTAATACTTGAAATAATTTTTAATCAGAAATATAACTAAATATTAACTGTGAATCTTTTCCTTTATTAAATGCTCTAACTCATCCATGAGTTCTAAATTATCCTCAAGAAGTATCTTAACTGCATCTCTTCCCTGGCCTAACTTATTCCCGTCATAAGAAAACCAAGAACCTGATTTCTGAATAATTTCTAATTCAACACCTAAATCTAAAATTTCTCCAGATTTGCTAATCCCCTTTCCATACATTATGTCAAATTCTATCACCTTAAATGGAGGAGCTATTTTATTTTTAACAACTTTCACTTTAGTCCTATTTCCTAATATATTATCTGCACTTTCTTTGATTTGACCTATTCGACGAATGTCTAATCTTACTGATGAATAAAACTTAAGCGCATTTCCACCAGTGGTTGTCTCTGGATTACCAAACATAACTCCTATTTTCTCGCGAAGTTGATTAATAAAAATACATGCGCAGCCTGATTTACTGATAGCTCCTGTTAATTTTCTCAATGCCTGAGACATCAATCTCGCTTGCAGTCCCATTTTACTATCTCCCATCTCTCCTTCAAGCTCACCTCTTGGTACCAAGGCCGCTACAGAATCTATCACAATAATATCAATAGCACCGGATCTAATGAGATGTTCAGTGATTTCTAATGCCTGCTCTCCATTGTCTGGCTGGGATATGAGTAAATTTTCAGTATCAATTCCCAATTTCTCCGCATAACTTTTGTCAAAAGCATGCTCAGCATCAACAAAAGCTGCCAAACCCCCTTTTTTTTGTGCCTCCGCAATACAATGCATTGATAAAGTCGTTTTTCCTGAAGACTCAGGACCATATACTTCTATTACTCTACCTTTTGGAATACCACCCACTCCTAAGGCAAGATCTAATCCTATAGAACCAGTTGATATAACGGGTACATCCATCACTTTTTCATCGCTCAATTTCATGATGGCCCCCTTGCCGTAAGTTTTTTCTAGCTTGTCAATAGTTAGCTGAAGTGCTTTAAATTTTTGCTCTTTTTCTTTATCCTGCATTATTTTGTAAAGTTTTACTAAAATTATTAGCTAAAATAAAAAAAAATTGTCAATAATAATCTATTTAGCTAAATATTTTAGTTTTTTATTTTGTAAAAGCTTTTAATTCTTTTGAATTCTAATGTTCAAGTAATAAAAGTAGTTTTGGAAAGCTAAAAAAATAAGGTAATTTTTCAATACTTTCTTTAATTGAATTTTTTTAATTTATTCTAAACTCATTTTTGTATTATATGCTCATTTTAAAAAAATAAAATGATCACTCTTACTTATGTTAAAGCCAAAATAAAGCTCTAGGTTAACATGTAAAGCTTATGTTAGAGAATCATCTAAATCTCTATAGTTTATCGCTTTTTCTTAGATCAAATGGCTACATATTGGAAACGATTCCTTTTGAATGAGATTGATTATTAAAGAGGGGCATATATTGAAAATTTCTAAAATTTAGCCATGTTGTGGCAGGGCCTTAAATGGTCTAAATCAAATTTATTTTTACATATTGATCAAATGAAAACTGAATAAATATTATTAAATTATGGGAATTTCAGTTACAAATCTGATGAAAATTAAACACAAGTCATGGTCCAGTAACTAGAATTTATATTTCCCCCCATTTTTTCTAATTATCGATACTCCATTCTATTTAATCTCTTTTAGTAAAGGGATAAATCTTGATCCAGATAAAACAAAGCACATTGATTCCAATATAAACTGTATTGATTATCAAGATCCCTCAAAGCACCTAACACGACAAGTTCAGAAAATAAGGTATGTGGAAAAAAATTATCAAGCAAAAAATAATTACTCGATCCTCTATAACGAAATAATAAATCTCTCAACGGTATTTATCTACACAGCACATTTATAACTTTGAAAATAAATTTAATCTTCTGCTATGTAAGAAAGTTTTAATCTTGCAGATTTTTCCAGTTTCACCCAAGCATCAAAATAATTTGAACTACTGAACAAAGAATATGATACTAATACTAAAAATGCCACGGTTAAAAAACCATGATCTCCATTCTAACATTTATTTTTAGGGGGAATGTTAACAAATTTATAAATCACTTTATCGTTATAGATTAATAAATGGTCAAATTGCAATTTAATTACTATTTTAGTCTAGGTTTTAATTTATGCCTAAATAGATGATGCTGACGCTTTTATTAATTTCCGGATTCTCATAATTTGAAAAATGAATTCAAATCATAAAATACTAGTAGTAGACGATGATCCTGATATTGTCGAAATACTAAAATACAATCTGTTATCTAAGGGGTACAATGTTAGAAGCGCACCCAATGGTCTTCAAGCCTTGGCTATAGCTAAAGAATTTATACCCGATCTAATTATTTTAGATATCATGATACCCAAAATGGATGGTGTTGAAACTTGTCGTCAGATTCGTGCTATTCCCGAATTGGCCGACAAGCTTGTTATCTTCCTCACGGCAAGGCTAGAAGAATATTCTGAAATTGCAGCGTTCGAAATAGGTGCAGATGATTACATTACTAAACCTATCAAACCACGAGCATTGATCAGTAGAATCAATGCCTTGTTCAGAAGAAACTCCAAAAAGAACTCGGAGAATTTTAAAATTACATCTAGAAATTTAGAAATTAATCCTTCTTCCTACACCGTTAAAATCAATGGAAAAAAGATTAGTTTACCTAAAAAAGAATTTGAAATACTATTTTTTCTAGCTCAAAATCCTGATCAAGTTTTTAATAGAGATGCTTTGTTAGAAAATATTTGGGGATCAGATATATATGTTTTGGCCAGAACCATAGATGTCCATGTCAGAAAGATCAGAGAAAAAATTGGCAACGGTTTTATCACGACTGTTAAAGGTGTTGGCTATAAGTTTTCGGTTGATTAAATTGATATTATGACAATCAACTCTAAGGGTCTTGCGATTATCCTTGCTATGATAATAGCAATTGTCCCTACCACTGCTCTTTTTTTAATCCCAAACATTCCTGATAGAGCTATTTTTTTATCTTTTTTTTTATCTTTTCTTATTGGGTTCAGTATCATTCGAGTCATGTCCGAATTATTGTTTTTTAAAGAAATCAATAACATTTATAGAGCCCTAGAAAATATCGAAGATGAAAAAATAGCTTCTATTTCTCAATCACAACAATCCTTTTTTAATCCACTCAAAAAAATAAATAAAGAAATTTCTTCTTATGCCATTAGAAAACAAAACGAAATTGATGAATTGAAGAAAATGGCTGCTTTCAGGAGAGAATTCATTACTGATGTTTCTCATGAACTTAAAACTCCAATATTTTCAGCTCAAGGATTTATTCATACACTCTTGGATGGGGCTATTTCTAATGAACTTGTTAGGGAGAATTTTCTTAAAAAAGCGGCTAAGAGTTTAGATCGACTTGATCTGATCGTTCAAGATTTAATGACAATTACTCAAATTGAAAAAGGGGAGATAAATATGAATTTCGAATCCTTTAATTTAGTTGACCTCTGTATGGACGCCATAGATCAGCTCGAAAAAAATGCCTATCAAAAACAAATAAAATTAAAATTACTTAATTCCAAAGATGAGCCAATTTATGTAATTGCTGATTATCAGAGAATCTATCAAGTGATCCTAAATTTAATTACCAATTCGATTAATCATGCGGGATCTGGGGCTCATGCTATCATCAAAATCACTCCTTTAGGCAAAAAGGTTATTTTTGAGTTGTATGATAATGGTATCGGTATTCCAAAAAATGATCTCTCTCGCATTTTTGAGCGCTTTTATCGTGTTGATAAAAGTCGCTCTAAAGGAACAGGAGGCTCAGGGTTGGGTTTATCCATTGTCAAGCATATCATTGAAAGACATAAATCAAAAATTAATGTAGAAAGTAATAGTAAAAAGACTAAATTTTGGTTTGATCTCGATGGAAGTACTGTGCCCAAATGAGAAACTAAACCTGCTTCATCATTATGATAATGAAAAAATTACATACCTATTCTACATTCAAAAACATCATCATTTTTGAAAACGATGATTTCATCATTATCAATAAACCCCAACATATTTCCACCTTAGAAGATAGAAATTCTCCCATAAATGTTCTTAATTGGGCAAGATCCTATTTTAATAACGCCAAAGTCTGCCATAGATTAGATAAAAATACTTCTGGTATTTTAGTCATTGCAAAAAATGATACATTTTACAAATATTTCTCTATGCTTTTAGAGACCAGATCCGTTACTAAAATCTATCATGCCCTTGTCGAAGGTGTCCAAAATATTGAAGAATTAGAGCTTAATAATCCCATTAGCACTTCCCCCGGACGCTCAAAAGTAGATTTTCAAAAAGGAAGGCCCTCCATGACCCTAGTCTCAACTATTGAGAGGTATAAATTACACTCACTTTTGGAATGTATGCCCCTTACTGGTCGCATGCATCAAATAAGAGTCCATCTATCAAATTACGGATTGCCTATTATTGGAGATCAGCATTACGGCGGAAAAGACCTTTTCCTTTCAGCAATTAAAACAAATTATAAATTGTCTAAAAATAAAAAAGAAAACCCATTGATGGGACGTTTAGCTCTGCACGCCGCAGGCATTCATTTTGAGATTAAAAATGGGGGAAAAATGAACCTTAGGGCACCTTATCCCAAAGATTTACAAGCTGCAATCCAACAACTTAAAAAAAACAAGCGTTAATAAAAGTGGGTATCTTGTTTTTCCAAAATATAAAATCTATTTTTGTGTCCCTTTTGAAGATAAAAAGGTAATTTAAAAGCTAACAAATTGGAAACACTAAGTTACAAAACCAGAGCATTAAATAAATCAGCGGTCCAAAAAGATTGGGTTATCATAGATGCGAGCAACAAAGTATTAGGAAGATTGGCTAGCGAAGTAAGTAAAATCATCAGGGGAAAACACAAACCTTTATTTTCAGCGCACATCGATTGTGGAGATAACGTCGTCATTATCAATGCTGACAAAATTAGACTCACGGGGAAAAAATGGTCAGATAAAGTGTACATACATCATACAGGGTATCCGGGAGGCCAACGTAAACAGACTCCTAAAGAAATGTATCAAAAATCGTCAACTCTTTTGATAGAAAGTGCAGTAAAAGGCATGCTCCCTAAAAACCGATTGGGACGCCAAATATTTAAAAATCTTCATACATATGCGGGTATTGAACATCCACACGAAGCTCAAAAACCAAAAGAAGTTAAAATATAATTTGCATGGAAATAATCAAAACAATTGGTAGACGAAAAACTGCTATAGCGCGTGCCTACCTCTCAATCGGAAAAGGAGAAATTAAGGTCAATAATCGAGATTTCAAGGAGTATTTCCCATCCGAGGTACTTCAAATCATTGTTAAGCAGCCACTAATAACTACTGAACAAAATGATAATTTTAATATCAACATCAATGTTTTTGGTGGTGGTCTTTCAGGCCAAGCTGAAGCCATCAGGCTCAGTATCGCTCGTGCTTTGGTTGAATTAGATCAGGAGAATAGACCTGCTTTAAAAGCAGAAGGATTCCTTACAAGAGATTCAAGGATGGTTGAACGTAAGAAATACGGACGCAGAAAAGCAAGAAGAGCATTTCAGTTTAGTAAACGATAAGTTCATAATTATACAATGGCAAAAATTACAACAAAAGAATTGTTAGATGCTGGCGTCCACTTTGGACATCTTACCCGGAAATGGGATCCTCAAATGGCTCCCTTCATATTTATGGAGAAGAACGGTATTCACATTATTGATCTTAATAAATCCCTTAAGCTCCTCGAAGAGGCTTGTGCTGCATTACAAGGCGTGGTACGGTCTGGGCGTAAGGTAATGTTTGTAGCTACGAAAAAGCAAGCAAAAGAGGTCGTAGAGGAACAGGCAAAAAAGTTAAAAATGCCCTATGTTACAGAAAGGTGGCTTGGAGGTATGCTCACCAATTTCGCTACGATCAGAAAGTCTTTGAAAAAAATGACAACTATAGACAAACTACTTAAAGAGGACGCTTACAGCAATCTCGCTAAACGTGAAAAGTTGATGCTTTCAAGAGAACGAGCGAAGCTAGAACGTGTACTTGGGGGCATTGCTGATCTGAACAGATTGCCTGCAGCACTTTTTGTAGTAGACATTAAACGTGAACACATCGCTATTGCAGAAGCACAGAAACTAAATATACCTGTTTTTGCAATGGTAGACACCAACTCTAATCCAAATGAAGTTGACTATCCTATCCCTGCTAATGATGATTCTTTTAAATCTATTTCTTTGATAACCAATCACCTTAGCAATTCAATGGAACTAGGTCTTAGCGAAAGAAAAAAAGAAAAAGAAGATTCTAAAATAGCTGAAGAAGCTAAAAGACAAAAAGCTGAGGAGGTTGTAGAAAAAAAGATTGATCACTCAAATTCTTAGAATATTAACGAGAATTTAATCAAATATTAAAATTGAACATCAACACTGAGATGTTCAATTTTTATTTAAAAGAACTTTCAATTATTATAAAAAAAAATGACAATTAGCGCTCAAGAAGTAAATAAGCTCAGACAAATGACCGGCTCAGGTATGATGGACTGTAAAAAAGCATTGGTAGAAGCCGATGGTGACTTTGACAAAGCAATTGAATTCCTGAGAAAAAAAGGACAAAAAGTATCTGCCTCAAGAGCAGATCGAAAAACTTCTGAAGGTATTATCTTTACTAAGATCAGCGAAGATGGTTCGAAAGGAGTAATGGTCGCCTTAAGTTGTGAGACTGACTTTGTAGCCAAAAATGAAGCATTTATTGCATTAGGAGAAGAAATTTTAGCCTGTGCATTTGATCAAGAACCCATAGACATGAACGCCTTAAAAGTCCAAAATTTAGGTGAACTTACTGTCCGTGAAAAAATAATAGAAAATACCGGTAAGATTGGAGAGAAACTAGAAATCAGCTCATTCGAAGTATTAAATTCAGAAAGAGTTGTCTCCTATATTCACTCGAACAAAAAATTAGGAGTATTAGTAGGTTTAGGTAATACCAATGGAGTACCTATTGAAGAAGTAGGCCGCGATGTTGCCATGCAAATAGCAGCTATGAATCCTGTAGCAGTTAATAAAGAAGGCGTTGATCCTTTAATTATAAAAAAGGAAATTGAGATTGGTAAAGACCAGGCCCGAGAGGAAGGAAAACCAGAAGCTATCATTGAAAAAATTGCAAATGGGAAACTACAAAAATTTTTCAGTGAAAATACACTCATTAGCCAAAAATTTGTGAAAGACAATTCTATGACCATCACTCAATATTTAGATAGTGTTTCAAAGGGTATGATCGTAACTGAGTTTAAAAGAATAACCATTGAATAAATCTCGTCAGATAATATAGAAAAAGTTCACCCAAACAAATGGATGACCTTTTTCTTTAATCATCAAAGCCCATACCAAAATAAAAAATCTTCTTTTCGAGCTTACACTCACAATAATTGAAAAGTGAGGCTAATATACACTCAACATGAAATAGTCAATATCAATCTATATAATTACCTCTAACTTGTTCCATGACACCCATTTCTTATCTCCAAAAACTCTATTTGACTTTTGTTTTTTGAATAAAAAGCCTAACTTCGCAATCCTCTATTAAATAAAAAAAAATGGCAAATCACAAGTCTGCAAAAAAGAGAATAAAGTCAAGCGAGGTCAAAAGAGTAAGAAATCGCTACCAGCATAAAACAACACGCACATATCTAAAAAGACTTCGTGACTCAACGGATAAAGTTGAGGCTGAAAAATTACTGAAGGAAGTGACGAGCATGCTAGACAAGCTTTCAAAGAGAAACATCATACACAAAAAAAAAGCAGCTAATTTAAAATCTAGCCTGGCTAAGAGAATAGCTACGCTTTAATAGAAATAATTATAATTTCTTCAAATTCCCTTTTTGTTAAGCACATAGCACTTTCATTAAAAACCCATCTTCGGACAACGGCATAAATTAAGAGCATCTCAACCTTAAAGAACTGTGTAATAATATGAATTTTATAGGAGTTCAAATAAAAAAAATTGGCAATAAGTTTTCCGAAAACATTTTATCCTTAGGAAGTAATGAGCTCAATTGTCAAAACCAAAAAAATCAAGGAATTTGACCTTTATAAGGTCATAAATATCATCAATACCCTTGGATTAAGAAAAAAGTAATACGCATTCAAGTTCAAATCAAACAAGTTAATCATCTACTAAAAATAGATTTAAAAATTAACACCTATTGATACCCAAAATATTCATCATTTTTAATTTTGTTAAAAAAAATTACGAAATCAGTGAGGAAAAAATATCGAAAGGTGGAATTTTAGGAACCCTAGAGGAACCTAAAGTCTTTTTCATGCGTACCCGTTACAAACATCTAAGTGTCTTATTATTGATTGATAATCATCTTTTCCGAAATATGAATGTTTCTTGGACGTATTTAACTTCAAAATTGGAAAGTGCAGAATTTACTTGATATTTTTATTATTTCACATAGTATCGATACCAATTCCGCATATTATAAGTTTGTAGATAATTCTTTAATTTCTATCCAATGATCCGATGAAAAAAATAATTTGGTTCTTACTCCCAATACTATTAATACTCCTATTTTATTCATTTTCAGATAATAAAAATGACAAAAATTATCTGTTAGAAATTGACAAAGAAATAAAAAATAGACATAAATATTTAGCCTTCAATAAGGACTCCCCTTTTAATCAGTTTAATGTCGTTTACCAAAGTCCTAATTACTATCCTATTGATAAAAAATATAAAGTCAATGCTGCAGTAGAAAGAATCAAAGAGCGTAAAATAATATTTTTAAGTACAAGCAATGGTAAGTCAGAGCGCTATCAAAAATTCGCTTGGTTAAAATTCTCATTAGATGGGCAATTATTAAGATTACTCGTACTTAAACCCTTAGAATTTGGTAAAGATAAAACCTTATTCTGTGGTTTTGCAGATAATACTAGTGGCGACGGTAGTTATGGAGGAGGACGCTATTTGGATGTCAACATTGGAAAATCCAATAAAACAAGTCTTGACTTCAATTTAGCCTATAATCCATATTGTGCCTATGTTAATCAATATACCTGTCCTCTTCCACCCTCGGAAAATATTCTTCCCATCGCCATAGAAGCGGGTGAGCGAGCATATAAAATTGAATAGTTAACCCATTTTAATGCGGACACTTTATATTTTTGTACTAAGCTCCCAAAAGAGCCCTAAATATGAAAATTTCACACAATTGGCTGACTCATTTTATTGAACTTCCTGAACCTCCAGAAACCGTTTCAGAGATCCTCACGCAAACAGGTCTAGAGGTGGAGAACATCTTAAAAATCGAAAAAATAAAAGGAGGACTTGAAGGTCTAATCATAGGAGAAGTCATTAATTGTTCTCAACATCCCAATTCAAACAAATTAAAGTTAACTCGAGTAAATGTAGGATCAGACGACCCGCTCGATATAGTTTGTGGTGCTCCTAATGTAAGGGTAGGACAAAAAGTTGTAGTTGCTCCAGTCAACTGTTGGATATATCCGATCAAAAGAGAACCCTTTCAAATAAAAGAAACTAAGATCCGCGGCGAAGTATCGGAAGGTATGCTTTGCGCTGAAGATGAAATTGGTTTAGGAATAAATCATGAGGGTATCATGATTTTGACAACTGACTATGCCAATGGTACTCCACTTAATATCCTATATAAATGTGAGAAAGATGTTATTTATGAAATTAGTGTGACTCCTAATAGAGGAGACGCAACCTCGCATTTAGGAACTGCAAGAGATCTAAAAGCTTTTTTCAACAGGCAATTGACCCTTCCTAATCTCAAAGATTTTGATCTCAGTCATCCAAAAAATCCAATAAAAGTCACCTTGGAAGATCAAGAAGGCACTCTCAGATATTCTGGAGTTACACTAAGAGAACTTCAGGTTTCATCATCACCAGATTGGCTCAAATGGAAGCTCAAGGCTATTGATTTAGAACCTATCAATAATATCGTCGATATCACTAACTATGTCCTGCACAGCCTTGGACAGCCCATGCACGCATTTGATGCAAAAGAGGTAGGAGATTCAATTATCGTAAAGCGTTTACCAACGGATACTCCATTCATAACCCTGGATGGCAAGGAAAGAAAACTCAGTGACCAAGACTTAATGATTTGCAATAGCGAAGGTGGCATCTGCCTTGCTGGAGTTTTTGGTGGTGAAAAATCCGGAGTCACCAATGAGACAACCGATATATTTTTGGAGAGCGCCTGCTTCTCTCCTGAATATATAAGAAGTACCACACAACGACATGGATTAAATACAGATGCGTCCTTTAGATTTGAGCGGAGTACTGATCCAGAAATGACCATTTTTGCACTAAAATATGCAACACAGTTAATTCTTGAAATTGCAGGTGGTTACATCGCATCTGATTTTATAGACTTCTACCCAAATCCAATAACTACCAAGATTATCCCAACTACCTTTCAGACCTTTGATAAACTTATTGGGGAATCGTTAGAAAAAAAACGCATTATCGATATCTTGAATAGCTTAGACATCAAAACCACCAATATTAATAAAGATACATTTAATGCTCATGTTCCTCCTTATCGGAGTGATGTAACTAGAGAAGCAGATTTAGTTGAGGAAGTCTTACGTATCTACGGAATCAATAACATTCCCTTCGATGATCATTTCTCCACAGGATACCTAGCGGAATTTAATGAAATAGAACCCTATAAATGGCAAGAAAAAATATCCCATTTTTTGTCGGGTAAAGGTTTTCAAGAAATTTTAACAAATTCCCTAACTAGTCAAAAATACGAAAATGATTTAAAACTGGGTAAAAATGAAGTGGTTGAAATAATAAATCGCTCCAGTGAGGACCTAGGTATACTTAAACCTACTCCTCTATATACTGCATTGGAATCTGTACGTTTTAATCTCAATAGGAAACAAGAAAGTCTTAAATTATTTGAGTTCAGTAAAACCTACGCTCGTAAGAATAGTCAATTAATTGAAACAAACAATCTGTGTTTGTTCCGAGTTGGGAATAAACAAGAAGCATCATGGATGGAACAAACAGCCCCAGTCACTTTTCATCACCTTTTTGGAGACGTTGAAGATTTGATTCAAAAAAGTGGTAATGACTCACCTGAATTTATTCCAACAACCTCTTCTATTTTCGAATATGGAATAGAACTTTATGATCAAGAAAAACTCATCGGTCAAATTGGAAAAATAGCTCCAAAAATCTCCCAATATTTTGACATTAAATATGCCGTCTTTTATGGCGAAATTGATTGGGATCATCTGGTGAAAAAAGCTGAAAACATCGTCTCATTTCAAAAAATATCGAAATATCCTGAAGTTCGCAGAGACCTCTCCTTGATTATCAAAAAAAATGTGACTTATGATAAAATAAAGCAAATAGCTCGATCAACTGAAAAAAAGCTGTTATCCAAAATAAATGTCTTCAACATTTATGAAGGTGATAAAATTGGAAATGAAAACAAAGCTTATGCAATCGCTTTTTATCTACAAGATCAAGAAAAAACCTTAAATGATAAGCAAATTGATAAAATAATGAGTAAACTTATACATCGATTTGAAAATGAATTGAATGCAACAATCCGTAAATGAACACTAACTCTCTAAATAGCGAACTAAATAACTTAGAAAGGAGAATAAAACTTGTTATATCTGAACAAGTGAAGTTGAAAAATGATGTGGAGACGTATCGGAATGAAAATCGCCAATTGAAAGAAACAGTCAAACTGAAAAACCATGAATTAAATAATTTTCAAAATAAATTTAAGTTGAATCAAATTGCCAACAATGCTATGGAAAATGGAAATTCAGAAGAACTCAAAGAGTTACTTGATAATTATATTATGGAAATTGATAAATGTATCTTACATTTAAATGAAGCTTAAACAAATAGAATGTCCGAACTTTCAATAAAATTAAGAATTGGAAATAGGGAATATCCCATGCGCATAAGGGCTGAAGATGAAGAACGAATCAGGCTCGCAGGGCGCATATTAAATAAAAAAGCTCAAACATATAAAGAAAAATTTGGTATTGATGATCAACAAGACTTGTTAGCTATGGTTGCCTTTGACTGCCAAAATGAAAAGATGAAAAATGATGAAGGAAAAAATGATGGAGACGTTTCAACTTTCGAGAAAATAAAAAGCTTAAATCAATTGATATCAAAAAAATTATAATATAAATCCTACATATTGGATATAATTTCATCTCCAAATTCTGAGCATTTTAAAAGAGTTGCTCCTTCCATCAATCTTTCAAAATCATAAGTTACTCGCTTTTTTGCAATCGCACGCTCAAGCCCTTTATAAATGAGTTTGGCAGCTTCTGTCCAATCTAAATGCTCCAACATCATAGCTCCAGAAAGGATGACCGAACCAGGGTTAACTTTATCTTGTCCCGCATATTTTGGAGCAGTGCCGTGCGTCGCTTCAAAAATAGCATGACCTGTTTCGTAATTGATATTTGCTCCAGGGGCAATGCCAATACCTCCCACAATGGCCGCTAATGCATCAGATATGTAATCGCCATTTAAATTCAATGTAGCAATCACATCATAATCTGCAGGCCTCGTTAAAATTTGCTGTAAAAAAGCATCTGCAATGACATCTTTGACAATTACCTTATGACCTTCTCTTTCAAAAACTTGCCAAGGACCTCCATCTAAGTCAACCGCATTATAATTTGTCTTAGCTAATTCATAACCCCAATCTCTAAATGATCCCTCTGTATACTTCATGATATTCCCTTTGTGCACCAAAGTAACAGAATCACGCTTGTGGGAAATTGCGTATTCAAACGCAGCCCTTACTAATCGTTCAGTACCTTCTTTCGAGACCGGTTTGATTCCAAAACTTGCAGTAAGGGGAAATCTCACCTTTTTAAACCTTTCATGAAAAGTTTCAGACAATATTTTTTTAAATTTTGTGGTATCTCCCATACCGTACTGAAACTCAATTCCAGCATAAATATCTTCCGTATTTTCTCGATAAATTACCATATCAGTTGTTGCTGGATTTTTTACCGGAGATGGAGTGCCTTCAAACCACCTTACTGGACGCAGGCAAGCATATAGGTCTAACTCTTGCCTAAGTGCTACATTCAGAGATCTTATACCTCCACCTACTGGAGTCGTCAGTGGCCCTTTAATCCCGACCAAATATTCTTTAAACATATTGAGAGTTTCTAACGGCAACCATTCCCCTGTTTTATTAAAGGCTTTTTCACCCGCTAATAATTCCAACCACTCTATTTCTTTTGCCCCATTATAAGCTTTTTGAACTGCGGCATCAAAGACTTTTTTAGAGGCTGGCCAAATATCAACACCGGTACCATCTCCTTCAATAAATGGAATTATTGGGTTATTTGGGACATTTAATTTCCCTTTATTTAAAGTTATTTTTTCTGGCATTTATTTTGAAAATTTATATTAATTAGTAACTCTCTTTATTATTATTGGGAAAATCTCCTGATTTAACATCATCAATATAATGACCTACTGCTTCAGTAATTAGGGCATTTAAATTCGCGTAGCTTCTCAAAAACCGGGGCTTAAAATCTTGCGTAATCCCCAACATATCATGAACCACTAAAACTTGACCATCTACATAAGACCCTGCCCCTATCCCAATCAACGGAATATGTAAATGCTCAGCTACTTTTTTACCTAATAAGGAAGGTATTTTTTCTAATACGATAGAAAAACATCCCAATTCTTGAAGTAAAAGTGCATCATTTAATAGTTTTTTTGCCTCATCACTCTCTTTAGCCCGCACTGCATAGGTCCCAAACTTATAAATAGACTGTGGCGTTAATCCTAAATGGCCCATTACAGGTATACCGGCATTTACAACCCGTTCTATACTTTCTTTAATTTCTATTCCACCCTCCATTTTTATCGCATGAGCTCCAGATTCCTTCATTATTCTAATAGACGACCTCAAGGCTTCTGATGAATTACCTTGATAACTTCCAAAAGGCACATCTACAACTACTAAGGCACGATCTACTGCCTTAATTACAGCTTGTGCATACCAAATCATGTGATCGAGGGTAATTGGTAAGGTGGTCTCATTGCCTTCCATTACATTAGAAGCAGAATCTCCCACTAACAATATATCAACTCCAGCTCTATCTAGAATCTTAGCCATTGAAAAATCATATGCCGTGAGCATTGAGATTTTTTCGCCAATCGCTTTCATCTCTCGAAGCTTCTGCGTAGTTATTTTCTTAAAAAATTTTTTAGATATGCTCATCTATAAAAGGATTCATAAAATTAAAAAAAAAGAGTGAATTAGTAATCAAGACCTCCATTTTATATTACACCCCATACTGGGTAACTGAATCAATGACGGGGATTGACCCATACGTAGAAGCTCCAATGCTGATATCAAGTCAGCGCCGGTAACCTTAATGTTATTTCCAGGCCTTGAGGCATCAAATCTTCCTCTATAAACTAAGTCATCATCATGATCAAATAAATAAAAATCGGGTGTACAAGCGGCCTCATACGATCTAGCTACTGCTTGGTTCTCATCGTACAAATACGGAAATTTAAATCCAAGATTCAAAGCAAACTGTTCCATCTTAACGGGATCATCTTCAGGATAAGCAACTACGTCATTACTCGAAATAGCCACTACTCCAATGCCCAACTCCAAGTATTTGTTCCCAACTGCTACCAAACTCTCCTGAATATGTAATACGTAAGGGCAATGATTACATATGAACATGACCAACATTCCCTTGGGCCTTTTAAGTGATTTGTAAGATTTAGTCTTTTTACTTAAAGTATCGATTAGATCAAATTTTGGGGCATTGGCACCTAGAGGCAACATGTTGGAAGACGTTAAAGACATCGCGGAGAATATATTAATAAAAATGATTTTCTATTAAAATCGTTTTGTAATGTTTCACACAAATATAGTTTCATTAGTTTTATTAACTGCTAAGTGTTCACAACATTAGTTAACCTCGGTTTGGAAAGAATTGTAAAACCTTATCTATTTTAAAACATCAATCTTTGGTCCAAATAAAATAGTTCCACAATGTATCAAAAAAGATAAATAATTGATCTAGACATTATTTTTATATCACAGGTCTGATAAAATTATATGTCTGTTATGATTATAAAAATATCAAAAAAAATGAACAATTATTAAATCAGATATATTCACATTAGTAACTTTTGTATTTAGATTTACAAGAATATGAAAACTACAACCTCAACAATCGCATGCCTATTCTTTATTATATCTTGTATTGAAACTAGTCCGAGTACTGGTAATCGAATACTAAGCGACCAAAATAATAAAGCAGCAAGCTCATTCGAAGTTGATAAGGAATTAGAAAATAAAGTATTATCAAAAACGGATCGGGAAAGTGCTGAGCGGGTCTTATTAAAAGCGGAAAAAGCCTTTAATGAAAATCCCGATAATGAAATTAATATTATTAACTACGGAATAAAATTAGCAGACCTTGGGAGGTTTCAAGAAGCTATTAGTATTTACGAGGAGGGGCTCGTAAAATTCCCAGAATCACACAAAATCAGAAGATACATCGGACAGCAGTATCTTACTACGCGCCAATTTGATAAGGCAATTTTATCCCTCTCCGAAGCAATCAATTATGCAAATGGTAAACCAGTGATCGAATCTGAACATAAAAATTTAAAGTATAACAAAAAAACTACCTATAATGTAAAATTCAATATTTGGTATTATTTGGGTTTGAGCTATTATATGAAAGGAAATTACGACAAAGCAATATCCAGTTTTAGAAAATGCGAAAAGTATACCAATAATAATGATCTTAAAGTTGTCATCACAAATTGGCTTTATACCGCGTTTGCAAAAATTGGTAATCTAGACTTAGCAGAAGCTGAAATCATGTCCATTCCTACCAACATGCGTCTGGTCGAAATCAAAAGTCGAAAATATCATGACCTAATTATGCTTTACAGAGGTCTGGTAACTCCCAGTATATTGACTAAACGTAATGGTATTGATGCTGATGTTGGTTACGGTATTGGCAATTATTATTTGGTTAATGGACAAGTTGAAAATGCAATCAGTGCATTTAATAGAGTCATTAGTACTGAACAACAAGCATTTGTTGGTTATATAGCTATTGAATCAGAGTTAGAAGTGTTATTAGGAAGTCAAATATCAGATCCTTAATTTGGTAATGGTCAGCTATTGATCTCCTTTCTTATTTTAACTAATTCTGAAGGAAAATCTGTTATTATTCCATCAACTCCCATATTCAGCATTTTAATCATTTCTTCTCGACTATTTACCGAATACGTAAACACCTTAAATCCTCTTGAATGCATTCTAAATATTCTTCTTGGCGAGAGCGTCGAGAATTCTGGGTTCAATGTTTTTAAATTCTCATTTAAATCCCCATGACCCAGCCTAAGTTTAGTTTCTATATAAAATGCCAGTAAAGGGGTTGAATCTTCTCCAATCAACATTTTATTGATTTGAATTCGATCATCATAAATTTGAGCCTCCTCTAAATATTTATCCTCATATGACTGAAGCAAAACCCAATCAAAACCATTCTCCTCTAATCTAATAATATCAACAAGCTTATCTGAAAAATCATGATAATGGGGATGTTCCATATGCTTTATTTCAATAAGAACTTGGCAGCGACCATTAACAAGATCTAGAACTTCCTTAAGGGTTGGTATTTTTTGACCTGAAAACTCAGAGGAAAACCAAGATCCTGCATCTAATTGCTTTAATTGCTCAAGGGTATACTCATGAACATTTCCAGCTCCATTGGTCGTCCGATCTAAATATTGATCATGGAAAACAATGATTTCCTCATCTTTAGTTTGTCTTACATCTAATTCTATCATATCAACACCAATATCTAAAGCTGCCTGAAATGACGCTATCGTATTTTCAGGTGCAGTTCCAGCAGCACCTTTGTGCGCAATTATTTTAAAATCTTTTTGTTGTATCGTTTTTATGTCATTACTTGTCAAAAGATTTCTATAGAGCCACGGCTCCATTATTGTGATGCCGGCAAATAATAATAATAATGGTGAACTGTACAATAGAAATTTACTTGTCATGGCCCATTAAATTGTTTGAATACAAAAATACGAATAATTTACCAAATTATTTCTTTTCGCTATTTATTCCTAAAGCGGTTAACTGTTCTTCATCAAGTAAAGAAGGAGAATCGATCATCACATCCCTGCCCGAACTATTTTTAGGAAATGCAATAAAATCCCTTATACTCTCTGCTCCTCCCAACAATGAGCACAATCTATCTAAACCAAAAGCAATGCCCCCGTGAGGAGGTGCTCCGAAATCAAAAGCACCTAAAAGAAAACCAAATTGTTCTTCTGCTTCTGCCTTTGTAAATCCCAAAGCATCAAACATTTTCGATTGTAGCGCTCTTTTATGTATTCTAATAGAACCTCCTCCTATTTCCACACCATTAATAACCAAATCATATGCTGATGCTTTGATGGATTCTGGAGCCTTATCAACTTGATCCATATATTGATTTTTTGGAGATGTGAAAGGATGATGCATCGCATGATAGCGTTTCGTCTCCTCATCCCACTCAAGTAACGGAAAATCAATTATCCAAGCAGGACAAAACTTAGAACTAGGCCTAAGTCCTAATCGGTCTCCCATTTCAAGCCTCAAATCATTCAATGCCTTTCGGGTTAGGTCTTTTTTACCTGCCAAAATAAGGATTAAATCGCCAGGCTTTGCTTTAAATAAATTTGCCCAATTACTTAAGGCATCTTGATCAAAAAATTTGTCTACTGAGGATTTGAATGATCCATCCAATTTGCACTTTACATAAATCAAACTTGTTGCAGCCACTTGAGTTTTCTGTACAAAGTCAATCAACTCGTCTAGCTTTTTTCTTGAATATGTACCGCAGTCTTTTGCATTGATTCCCACAATCAACTCCGCTGCATTAAAGAGGTGAAAATCTGTATCACCAATAACCTCATTGAGTTCAACAAAACGCATATCGAACCTTAAATCTGGTTTATCTGAGCCATAATATTTCATGGCATCTGCGTATGTTAATCTTGGAAATTTCGTTAGTTCAATTCGCTTTACCTCTTTAAACAAAAAGTTCACTAGGCCCTCAAACATTTCCAGAACGTCTTCCTGCTCTACAAAAGACATTTCGCAGTCAATCTGTGTAAATTCAGGTTGTCGATCCGATCTCAAGTCTTCATCTCTAAAGCACTTAACAATCTGGTAATACCTATCTAAGCCCGATACCATAAGCAGCTGTTTGAAGGTTTGGGGAGATTGTGGCAATGCATAAAATTGTTTTGGATTCATTCTTGAGGGAACAATGAAATCCCGTGCTCCCTCCGGAGTTGATTTAATTAAATAAGGCGTCTCTACCTCAATAAATTCATGGCTATCAAGATAAAATCTAGTTTTACGACTAACTTGATGTCGGAGTTCTAGATTCTTTCTAATCGGTCTTCTTCGAAGATCAAGATATCTATATTTCATCCTTAATTCATCTCCCCCATCAGTTTCATCATCAATCAAAAAAGGAGGTAATACTGCTTCATTTAAGATTTCTAAATGAAGTACCTGCACTTCAATATCACCTGTGGACAACTTAGAATTTTTGGATAATCTCTCGATTACTACACCTCTTGCTCTGATGACATATTCACGGCCTAAGGTACGTACTATGGCCATCAATTGTTCCGATGTAGATCCTTCTTCAAATATCAATTGAGTCATTCCGAACCGATCTCTTAGATCAATCCAGGCCCTTCCCCCTTTATCTCTGATTCTCTGTACCCACCCACAAATGATCACCTCTTGACCCAAATGAGCCTTTCTTAATTCTCCACAATTGTGTGTCCTGAGCATATTCTTTAACCTCTTTTAAAGTGTAGAAATTATATTTCTAAATATTGATTTATTTAAAAACTTCCTAATCACTTTAGGGTCTTGTTTTCATAAGTGATGAGAAAAACCGGAACCTCTTAAAAATTAAATTTTAAGTTTGACTTTAGTCGCTGTTGGACCTTTAGGGCCCATTTCTATTTCAAAAGTGACGGCATTATTATCCTTGATAGTATCTATCGTATTATTTGTATGTACAAAAATACTATTTTGATTTGCCATATCTCTGATAAATCCGTAACCCTTCGACTCATTAAAAAATGTAACAATACCGTTTCTTATTAAGGCTTCCGGCTCCCCAGCCTCGTCCTTAGGCACACTGACAGAAATACTTTCAGCAACTACTTCTTGATCTTGAAATGAAGGATCTGGTGGTGTCTCAGAAATGTTACCAAATTCATCAACATATGCGATCATGTCTTCTAAGTCACCTGACTTATCAGATTCCTTTCGAGCCGCTTTTTTTTCCTCCTTGAGCTTTCTTTTCTTTTCTTTTTTATTCCTTATTTCTTTTTTATTAAATGTTTCTTGCGATCTAGCCATATATTGTCAGTCTATAATTTTGAAAATAAGGACTAATACCATAAAAAAGTCATTACATTCAATTAGTAAAGTTACTTTATGTAAATTAAATGAACATTATTAAATTAAAAAAGTCTAAGAAGTGAATTAGAATTCATGACAATATTGCTTTAGCCATAGTTTCACCAATATCGGCAGGCGAATAAGCTACAAAAATACCACATTCTTTCATTATTCTCATCTTTGCTTCGGCAGTATCCTCTGCACCTCCAATGATCGCACCAGCATGTCCCATTCTTTTCCCTTTGGGAGCCGTTTGACCCGCGATAAAACCAACCACTGGTTTTGGATTATTTTGTTTTTTGATCCATTGGGCCGCGTCAGCCTCGTACTCGCCTCCAATTTCACCAATCATAACAATTATTTCTGTTTCAGGATCGGCCATAAATAGTTGAATTGCCTCTTTGGTCGAAGTTCCTATAATGGGGTCCCCACCAATTCCAATTGCAGTCGAAATCCCATAACCTGCTTTAACTACCTGATCTGCTGCTTCATAAGTCAGTGTTCCTGACTTTGAAACGATTCCTACATTCCCCTTCTTAAAAATAAAGCCAGGCATGATACCTACCTTTGCCTCGTCTGGAGTAATTACTCCGGGACAGTTGGGCCCGATCAATGTAGCGCCCTTTGAATTAGTGTAGGGTTTGGCGATCAACATATCTTTCAACGGAATACCCTCAGTAATAGTGATTATTATCTTAATCCCTGCATCCGCTGCTTCCATAATTGCATCTGCAGCAAAAGCTGGAGGAACAAAAATAATGGTAGTATCTGCTCCAACAGAATCAACAGCATCCCCGACAGTATTAAATACTGGAAGTCCAAGATGTACTTGACCTCCTTTACCTGGAGTCACGCCTCCCAAGACAGGCGATCCATAGGCAATCATTTGGGAGGCATGAAAGGAACCCTCTGCTCCTGTAAAACCCTGTACAATTATTTTTGACGATTTATTTACTATGACGCTCATTTTTTATTTTAAATTCATGCAAAAATAGTCTAATATATTCAAACTCAAATGATCTAAAAATACCTTCCATAACTCTCATTAGCCCATAGACGATGAATTTTTTAATAGATGATGATCTATGAATTCTCTTACCGCTCCAGCTCCTCCGTTTTTTGTCATCACCTTTTGTGATATTTTAAGTACTTCTTCACTTGAATCAGCAGGACAAGCAGCACAGCCTACCAATTCCATGACCTCTAAATCATTGATATCATCGCCCATGTAGGCAACCTCATTTCGACTTAAGCCTAACTCACTAAGCCATTGATCCACAACTTGCAATTTTGGTTTTTCCCCGACATAGACATATTTCAACCCTAACATATCGGCTCGGTCATCAATCATTTTACTTGAAAAACTATGACTGATAATACCTACTTCTATCCCCTTAGAAATAACCTTTTTAATGCCCATACCATCTTTTGCATTGAATTTTTTAAACTGCTTCCCTTCATCTGATAGGTAGATACCTCCGTCAGTAAGTGTCCCATCTACATCTAAAATTAAAAATTTGATATCTTTCATAATTATATTACTGCTTTTCTAACTTTGATGACCCTCCGCAAAAGACTCCTCATCTGATCTAGGGGCAGCATGGATTTCCCATCGCTCAAGGCATGGTTAGGATTTGGATGAGTTTCTATAAATAGTCCATCAGCTCCCGTCGCAATAGCAGATAAAGCCACTGAAGCTATCATTTCAGGATCTCCACCGCTGATTCCGTCCTTTTGATTAGGCTGTTGCAATGAGTGTGTACAATCCATTATCACAGGTACACCATGTTTTTTGAGCTTAGGAACTGCCGTTACGTCTACAACTAAGTTTTCATAACCAAAAGTAAAACCTCGCTCGCAAAGCCATATATTTTTGTTACCTGTGGATTGAACCTTTTCTAGAGGAAATTTCATTGCCTCTGGTGATACAAATTGTCCTTTTTTGATACTTACTACTTTCCCAGTTTGCCCTGCGGCTAGCAATAACTCTGTCTGCCTACATAAAAAAGCTGGAATTTGTAGTATGTCAACATAATTAGCGACTAACTCTGGCTCATGACTTTCATGTACATCTGTTATAGTTTTTAAATGTAATTCTCGCCCAACACCTTGTAAAATCTCTAAACTTTCTTTAAATCCAATTCCTTTAAAACTTTCTATTCGTGTTCTATTTGCTTTTTTAAAAGAAGCTTTAAAAATAAAATCAATGCCTAACTCATCACAAATTGACTTAACTTTCTTTCCAATTAGAAGAGGAATCTCGCTATTTTCAATAATGCAAGGGCCTGCAATTAAAAATAATTTATTCATTGTTTCTGCTTTTGTCACCTAAATAACCACTATGATGCCTTTTGGCATAATCCCCTTTAGTAAAATTAATTTTATGCATCAAGGTGACGACTAATATGTCCCCCAAAACTGTCATGACTGTGGTACTCGTGGTCGGTGTCAAACCTAATGGACAAATTTCTTGGGGATTACCTGTAGCGATTGATACATCTGCCAAATATCCCAATTCGTTTTCAGGGTGCCCGGTTAAGGTAATCAATTTCATTTCTGGATATAATACTCTGGCCAAAGAAACCAACTGAATAATTTCTGCTGTACGGCCAGAGTTAGAAATCAATAAAAGAATATCATTTTCTTGAAGCATCCCTAGATCACCATGCTGCGCTTCTGCCGGATGCATAAAAACAGCGGGTGTCCCTGTTGAACTAAAGGTTGTCGCAACATTATATCCTATTTGGCCTGCTTTTCCCATACCACCCACAACTATCTTTCCTTTTTGAACATGCACTGCTTGAAAAATTAAATCTATAGCCTTACCTATGTTGTCATCAATCGGTATGTTTTGAATAGCCTTTAACTCTTTTTTAATTAAACCTTCAATTATTTCTGCCATTATCAATTAAAAATTTTGGTCAATTGCAAAGATAAGATAACAGCCCAAAGAAACATTATTTTTAAATTCAAGGACCCCTTAAAATTAATAACAAAATAAAATTCTACAATTTTAATTACGAATTGAACTAAAAAAAGTCACCCAAATGTCTGAATTTACACTACATTGATTCGTGTTTAGTAGAAAGCAATCCATAAGTAGAGCGCTTTTTTATTTTAAAAATTCTAAATAGAATTCACAGCTGAAAATTAAACCCTCCCTTTTATTTGGTTTATCATAATTATATTGGCAAAATGTAATTTCAAAACTATTTTTAAATAATTTGTAAAAGCAAAGACTAAAAAAATTAAAACCAAATTTGTTAAGTTTATGATTGACTTGAGAAGTGATACCATAACCAAGCCAACCCCCTCCATGCTGGAGGCAATGTTTGGTGCACCCGTGGGTGACGATGTCCTTGAAGACGACCCTTCTGTTAACCTGCTTCAAGATAAGATTGCACGACTATTTAATATGCCTGCTGCCTTATTTTGTCCCTCTGGAACCATGACGAATCAAATTGCCATAAGAATCAATACTTCTCCTCAAGATGAAGTTATTTGTGATCAAAATGCACATATTTACCTTTATGAAGGTGGAGGAATGATGCTAAACTCTCTGGTATCACCAAAATTATTAAAAGGTAGCAAAGGAAGACTGACTGCGGATATGATTACCGAATCTATTAATCCTGATGACATACATCGCCCCAAGACTCGTCTGGTAGCACTTGAAAATACTATGAATAAAGGTGGAGGTTCAATTTATGACTTCAAAGAGATCATTAAAATTGCAGCAGTGTGTAAAAAAAATAAATTGAAATTACATTTGGATGGAGCGCGACTGTTTAATGCTTTGGCTGAATCACAAGAAACTCCATCAGATTATGGTACACATTTTGATACCATTTCTATATGCTTTTCCAAAGGCTTGGGAGCTCCCGTTGGATCTGTATTGATAGGAACAAAAGATGCTATAAATAAGGGAAAAAGAGTTCGAAAAGCTTTAGGTGGTGGCATGCGACAAGCGGGTTACCTCGCAGCCGCTTGCACTTATGCATTAGATCATCACTTAGACAAAATCAAAGATGATCACAGAAGAGCACGAATCCTAGCTTCAGCCATAGAAAACCTCCCTTTTGTGAGTTCACTATATCCTGTCCAAACCAATATTATTATCATAGCATTGAAGCCAGATCGATCTCCTCAAATATTTCTTAAGAAATTAGAAAAAAAAGGCTTGTTGGCTATTGGATTTGGACCAGGACTTATTCGAATAGTCACACATTTGGACTTTAATGATAAGCAAATGGAAAAAGCCATTCAAATTTTCAAAACTCTTGAATAAATCCGCTTTATTTACAGTTAAATAAAATATTAGTCCATTTACTGAATATTTCAAAACAAATTACTTAAATGCTAGGGGACTCACGTAAATAGTAAAAAAATGAAAAATAAAATAAACATATTGATTTTGGGATTTCTACTAACATATTCGAGTTTATTTGCTCAAGAGCTAGGAATAAAAGGGGGAGTAAATATCCCTACCTCTGATGCCGTCATCGGAAACAATTTGAAACAGTCAGGTGCCTCAGGATATCATGCAGGAATTTTTGCAAAATTCAAATTTGCATTTATTGGTATCAGTCCTGAACTACAATACTCCTTTCAAACAATAGACTTCAATGATCTAAGTGTTAATAAAAATCAGGAATCGGCCTATTTAGACCTCCCCATTATGTTACGCTTCTATCTCCCTCTTGGTCTTAATTTTCAACTTGGACCCCAATTCAGCTATTTAATGTCTGCAAAACAAATTATACATAGTAACGATATTAAGGAAGACATAAAAGATCAATTGTTAAGTTCTAATATCTCTATTAATGTTGGAATTGGATGGGATCTGCCCCTTGGACTTGATGTCTATGGCAGGTATAGTATTGGTATATCAGATGTCAATGACCCTGCTTCAGCTTCAACAGCTATTCAAAATTCTATGATTCAAATATCTTTGGCCTATTCTTTAAAAAAGTAAATCTCTCCATTTGAAGATTAAATAAAAAGAGATTTAAATTTGATTTCTATTGAATTAATGTACGTCCAATTTTAATAGTAAGCCCCAAACAAGATCATCATCTCATCCGTACTTCTCAATCCAAATTCAAGACTGTTTGAGCTTGGGTTATCATAGGTTGTCTCTAACCTAAGTCCATGGCCAGGCTCTAATAGTAAAGGTGGATTAAACTCCTTAATTGGGGGATGCTCCCAATCATAAGTTATATAAACTAACTCCTCATCATTTTCACCCCCAATAGCATAAACTCTAAACTCAGTCATATTACTGTGCGCATGGGAAAAAAGCTGAAAAACATTCATCTCCTCCTCCGAAATAAATTCATATACAACTTTATGCTGTAAAGTATTAGCTGGGATGTAAATTTCATCGTTACTTACATTTAGTAATTTAGCCACATGAATGACCTCATTTTCTGGAATCGTATGCAAATTAGCATACACTTCGCCTACAATATCTTCTGTTCCTGCATTTACATAATGACTATTCAAATCAAATCCAAAATTGGCTGGTATCTTGAAAGCAACACCTTCAGGATAGTGATAATCCATTTTGGGCCACTGCGTACCTGTCACAAAATCATGAAACTCAAGATGAAATAATACTTCTTCTACATAATTACCAGACCCGTTATAAATATCTCTGATTACTCCTTCCGGAGGATATAAAATATTAAATAGCTTATCATTAAACTGATAGATTAAAAAATGATGACTGCCAGATTGCATTGAAATTTCTACCCTATTAACATATACAGGTTCAGAATTATTTAATTTTTCATAAATGAATATTTCTCTATCCATTCCCGGTTTAATAGTGAATGGTTCGATATGAAACTGATACCCATTTTCTGGCACAGACAGTGCCTCAAATGGAGAGGGAGTATATCTGGTTTTATTAGCTAACAATTCTATGCTCGCTACTTGTCCTGATTCAGGTGCTCCCGCCTCAATCCACTGTCGAATAAACTCTAATTCACCATTGGTTAAAAAGTCATCCCCTAAGGGCATAATAGCACCATATTCTGAATGGTTTTGATAAAAATGATCTATATCATTGGCATTAATTTTTTCCCATAAAAAGCTTTTCGGCAAACTAGCATAGCCCCTGTCACCCACAAGTAATAAACCATCTGCAGCTGCAGTAATGTTGGTAGGTATTCTATTAATTAATTGGGCATAAGAAACATCTGCCGTCAAAATAAGTCCGGATTGGTTGCCATATGAGGTCTGCGCGATATGACAACCAATACAAGATTGGTCCCAAATTTCCGTTTGAATAACCTCATACGTACTTAATTCGGCTAGAACTCCGTTTAAGGTATCATTTTTTAAATCCTC
>CAJWQD010000026.1 GCA_913045135.1 uncultured Flammeovirgaceae bacterium
GAACATAATCATTTTAGGATAATATGAAGTTATTTTCAATTTTAATTATTTTGTATTTCTTAATGCAAGAACGAGTGATTTTTGATTTTAATAAAAAATCTGATCTTCAAGATTGGATTATTGTAGATGATGCAGTTATGGGGGGACGATCACTAAGTACATTTAAATTAAATGAAGACGGCATAGGTATTTTTGAAGGAAATATATCTTTAGAAAATAATGGGGGATTTTCATCATTGAGATATAGGTTTTTAAAAAAAACAATAAAGGAATACACTCAAGTTAAAATTCGCTTGCGTGGAGATGGGAAAATATATCAATTTAGGATAAAGTCTAACATAGCAGATTATTTTTCTTATATAGCCCCATTCCAGACCTCTGGCAAATGGCAAGAAATAGTTATTCCTCTTGAAGATTTGTATCCTTCTTTTCGTGGAAGAAGATTAAACCAACCTAATTTTTCTAGTGATTATATTGAAGAGCTTGCCTTCTTGATAGGTAATAAAAAAAGTGAGAGCTTCAAGCTGTTGATAGATAAAATCGCTTTGGAATAAGAATTACTTTTATCCCTTTTTGGTAGAATAAATTTAAACCGAATACCCTTTAAAGTAATTTTTGGATTTACTAAAGGGAATAAACTTTTAACATTAGTATGTAAATTTCAAATTAAAAACTTAAGAATAATTTTCATTATTTGGATTTGCTTTTCAATCAAATAATATTACTTAGATAGATAACTTTTTAAGAAAGAGGCTAACACTTTTTTATTTCCAGATTGGAAACTCAAAACCTTAATAAAGCTTTTTATTCTTTTAATTTCAGAAATGTCAGCTTTTATCATAAAGATTGTATTTAGAATTAAAAAAGTTTAATTCGTAAATTGTTAAGAATAAAATTTAAATGTCTATCAAAAGAATCAAGTTAAAACAATCTCATCATCAATTTTGAAAAGGTATGTCGGATTGTAAAACAATTAGGTTATTCCTATTTTATTTTCTAAAGAATTGAATTTTCATGTTTTTAAGATTAAATAATACTGGCAATGAGCAAAAAAAAAATTGAGAGCCTTAATGAATTTGATTCTCCCAAACCCTATGGACATTATAAGTTATTAGGAATTAAGAAAGTGTTATTCAAGCTAGCACAACTTCTCCCTAAAAACATTTTCGGTTTTAAAATAGCACTCATATTACGAAAAATTACTTTGCAAAATAGAGTTAAAATTATTGATCAAACTCAATTTGAGTTGAGACTTAGATTATTCCCAGCGGATAATCTGGGAGATAGGTTTTTATTATTTTTGCCAAAATTTTTTGAGTATGATGAATTTCAACTAATGTCAAATTTATTGAGGAAGGATAGTACTTTTATAGATATTGGTGGGAATATGGGAATTTATAGTCTTGTTGCAGCTAAGTATATCAATACCACCGGTAGAATTTTGTCATTTGAACCCAATCCGCAAATGATCAATCGATTTAAATTTAATATAGGAATTAATCAATTTGATCAATTGATTGAACTGAATGAAATTGGTATTGCCGATAAGGAGTCTACTTTTGGTTTGGCATTAGCTAATAAGAATTTGGGAGGTTCTAGTATTGTATTAGATCACGGAGAGGGTAAAGTAATGGTGAAATGTAGACCTTTATTTGATGTATTGAAAGATAATAAAATTACCAAAATTGATTTATTGAAAATTGATATTGAAGAGGCCGAACCTCTTGCCTTAAATCCTTTTTTTGAAATAGCTCCAAGAACCTTATTTCCTAAGATGATTTTTATTGAGTCTGATGAAAATATTGAACTTCTCAAACTTGGATATAAATTTGTCAAAAGAACTAGAGCACATAATTCTATTTACGTTTTGGAATAAAGGATGATTTAAGATGTCTTAGTTACACGAGAGATAGAAGAAAGCAAAATTATTCTATTTTGAATGATAAGTCACGAAAAGTCAGTCGATGTTCAACTGACAATTAATACTCATGCTACAAAAAAATTAACGGATTCGTATTAGGATGCATTTAATATCTATAATCTTTAGGACTTTATCTGAACCAGTTGATCTAAATGAGGAAAATTTATTTAATAATTAGTTCTTGTTTACATTTTAGCGTGAGGTAAAAAGGTTAAATCTAGTTCTAATTTATGATAATTTTAATAAAAATAACCTTGCTTTAAAAAAGTTTTATGGCTATGATCAACGGACAAACTTAAATTTAAAATCATAGAACTAGTCATAGTTCAAAAATTACAATGAAAAATTTTTAAAATGAGTTAATGAGATTCAATATGATAAAATGATGCTGTTAATTAAGTACTTATTGAAATCAATTATGGTTATGATTGAATTAAAATGAACATTTTCATATGATATGCGAGCTAATATATTATTCATTAATATCAACATAAAATGATAGATTTTGTAACTTGATGAATGCAGAATAATGCGCATAAATTTCATTTAAAATATTCATGAATAGATATGATTACATTATTGTAGGAGCAGGTTCAGCAGGTTGCGTTTTAGCCAATCGCTTATCTAAAAATCCTGCGCATCACATATTACTCATTGAAGCAGGCAAGACGGATAAAAAGATAGAGATTAGTATCCCGGGAGGCTATGGAAACTTACACCGATCGAGTATTGATTGGGGGTTTTCTACTGTTCCACAAAAATATGTAAATAATCGTAGTCTCTATTTGCCACGTGGTAAAACCTTGGGGGGATCCAGTTCAACCAATGCAATGGCTTACGTACGTGGGAATAAGGCAGATTATGATGAATGGTCAAAGCTGGGAAACAAGGGATGGTCATTTGATGAGGTACTTCAATATTTTAAAAAATCTGAGAATAACGAAGATTTTAATGATAATTTTCATGGGAATCAAGGTCCATTGAACGTGACTTTTGCCAAAGATTTTCAAACACCCTATGCACAGGCTTTTCTTCAGGCATGCCAGGAATCGGGAATACCAAAAAAAAGGGATTATAATGGGGCAGATCAATTGGGCGCAAGTTTATTTCAATTTACTATCAAAGATGGTAAGCGCCATAGTACGGCAGTGGCATTTTTGAAGCCAGTCATGCATCGTCCTAATCTGACCATTATTACCCAGGCTAGAGTTAGTGAAATTTTAATGGAATCGAATCATGCAGTTGGTGTGGCTTATCAGAAGTTTGGCAGTATCGAAAAAGTTTATGCTTCGAAGGAAGTCGTTTTATCAGCGGGAGCTTTTCAATCACCCCAAATACTTATGCTATCAGGAATCGGTCCAAGAGAAATGCTGAAAAAACATCAAATTTCAGTTAAAAAGAATATGCCTGGTGTGGGGCAAAACTTGCAAGATCATTTGTTTATTAATGTTTCAAGTTTGGCAGCTCAGCAAGAAGGGTTCAATCATCATTTTAAGCCTCTAAATCAATTAAAAGCTCTGATAAAATACTTGGTTACACATAAGGGTCCTTTAGCGTGCAGTGCACTGGAAGCAACAGCATTTTTTTCTTTGAATGATGGAATTCAACCCGATATTCAATTTCATTTTACTCCATTGCACATAGGTGATGATTATGTCTCTGACCTCTACAATACTAAAACTTATCCTACTTATGATGGCTATACTATTGCACCTACCTTGTTGAAACCGAAAAGTAGAGGTTTTGTGGGATTAAATTCAAATAATCATATGGATGATCCTTTAATTCAACCTAATTTCTTAGCCGTCCAAGACGATTTTAAGGTGCTTATCTCAGGCGTTAAAAAGGCATTACAAGTTTCTAAAGCACCCGCTTTTGACTCTTTTAGAAAGGCTATCATCATACCTCAATTAGAATCAGATACGGCAATAATAGAGCATATTAAAAAAGGATTAGAGACAGTTTATCATCCGGTGGGGACTTGTAAAATGGGTAATGATGACATGTCAGTAGTGAGTGATACTTTAAAGGTCCATGGTATTGATGGATTGAGAGTAGTAGATGCTTCGATAATGCCTACTATAATTTCTGGCAATACCAATGCAGCTGCAATTATGATTGGGGAGAAAGCTGCCGATATGATTGTGGCTCAATAAATAAAAAAAGTTATTTTCGATGATTCTCATATATTTAGAAGCCGTAACAAAATAAAAATCCAACTGGTCTTTATCACATAATCATTAACAGATAATTAAGTTCAATACCGATACTGATCAGTAAAACGTACTCTCTTCTTTGGCCATTTTAACTAAAGTCTTGGCCGGAGCAAAACGTTCTCCATAGGTGCTTTTAAAAACTTCCATTCTTGCTACTACATCTGGGATTCCCCAAGTATCCAATGCCCTAAAGGGCCCTCCGGTAAATGGTAAAAATCCAATGCCGAATACTGCACCTAAATCACCATCTGTTGGATTTGCAATGATCCCCTCTTCAAGGCAAAGTACTGCTTCATTTAGCATGAGAAAAACCGCTCGATCTTGGATGTCTGAAATGGGTAAGGATTGATTCCCTTTTCCTTTGAAAAAGTCGTAGGCGGTTGCATCAACTCCTTTCTTTTTTCCATTACTATCGTAGGCAAAAAACCCTTTCTTATTTTTACGACCTTTTCTACCCGAGGCATTCATTTTTGTAACTGCTTCAGAAATTTCAAATCCTTTTTTTCCCGCGATATTCTTTTTTGAACTCTCCGTGACATGTGCAGCTATGTCTAAACCTACCTCATCTAATAGAGAGATAGGGCCAACAGGGAAACCTTTTTTCTTCAATGATCGATCAATCGCTTCGATAGCAATACCTTCATCCAACATTAGGAGGCATTCATTGGTGTATGGTGCTAATATTCTATTGACATAAAACCCAGAGCTATCCTTTACTACAATACAAGTTTTTCCCTGTTGAATACCCATCTCGTAGCAGGAGGCAACTACCCAATCTGCTGTATGATCTGTTTTGACAATTTCTAATAAAGGCATCTTAGGCACAGGAGAAAAATAATGCATACCAATCACATTCGAAGAATTTTTCGCATATTGAGACATTTCGGTAACCGAAAGTGATGAGGTATTGGAGGCGATGATAACATCCTCTTTGCAGTATTTCTGAATATCTTCAATGATTCGCTTTTTGACATCCATTTTTTCAACTACAGCCTCGATAACCACATCAACTTTGTCATAATTATCATAAGTTAACTGTCCTTGGACTCGCCCAATTTGTTGTTCTGCTTGGAGTTTAGTGATGCTCTTAAAACCCAACTTTTTGCTAATACTTTTCCATATTTGCCTAGAAGCATTGCGTAGCATTTCAGTGTTGATGTCTTTAAGTAAAACATCAATGCCGCGGGTAGCACTAATTTCAGCAATACCCGCACCCATGAAACCTGCACCAATCATTCCTAATTTTCTAAGGGGTTTAGCACCGGCATAGGGGTTTTTTTTATTATTTGTCATACTAAAAAAGAGGGCGCGCAAGGCAGCACTTTCAGGCGTCAACATCAAACGCTCAAATTCTTCAAGCTCTTTTTCATATCCAGCTTTGAGTCCTTTTTTATAGCTGGTCTCAACACAATCAATAATGGCAGGAATGGCAGGGTAATTTCCTTGAGATTGTTTAAAGGCCATTTTTCTGGCTGTCTTGAATAAAAGTCCTCGCCCGATAGCACTCTCTAATATTTTGGAGCTTAATGGCAGTTTAGATTTACGCACAATGGGGTTTTGGATGAGTTTTTTTGCCATAACTAAGGCGGCTTGAAGTAGTTTACCTTCATCAGTAATTTCATCAATGAGACCTATTTTTTTAGCTCTGAATGCATTCAAAGTTTTTCCAGTCAGCATCATATCTAATGCTTTTTGAATTCCTATTAATCGGGGCAGGCGCTGGGTCCCACCACCTCCTGGAAGCAGCCCTATTTGTACTTCTGGCAAGCCCACCTTAGTATGTGTAGCCCAAGTAGCAATCCGTCCTTGACAAGCCAAGGCAATTTCTGTTCCTAAACCTACACAAGCTCCATTTATAGCAGCAATAAATGGTTTTTTAGATTTTTCAATTCGTTCTAAGGAGGCATGTCCCTTAGCTTGAAAAGGTTTGAAGTCACCCTCTTTTTCAATTTGAAAGGATTTAATATCAGCTCCTGCCATAAAATCTTTTTTACCACTAATAAAGACGATGGCATGTATTTGATCGTCTTCGATCATTTGATTTCCTAATCTTTCAAAAATGCCAATGACATCAGGAGAAACAATATTCATTTTTTCATGTCGGTGGTCGAAGGTACATACTGCGACATTATCTTGAACCTCAACTGTAACAAAATCTTCTAATTTCATAGTCATAATATTTTGAAAGAGAGCATTTCAAATTTATAATAAAGTTTTTATAAGCATGGCATGACCATGTGCACCTGCGGCACAAGCAGCAAGGAGGCCGTAAGTACCTTTTTCATGTTTTAACCTATTACATGTGGTAGTTAATAATCTACCGCCGGTAGCACCAAATGGGTGTCCAATCGATAACGAGCCTCCCCATAAATTAAATTTTTCCATAGGAACTTCACCCAAAGACTTTTTGAGTCCCAGCTCTTTACTGGCAAAACCATCAGAGGCTAAGGCCTTTAAATTAGATAATATTTGACCGGCAAAAGCTTCATGAAATTCGATTACGTCAATATCTTTAAAGGTCATTTTTTGTCTATCTAATAACTTTAAAACCGCATAAGCGGGTCCAAGCAAAAGTTCATCTTCTAATCGCTGTCCCGTAAATGTAAAATCTACAATTTCTGCTTTTGCGATAAAGCCTAAGCGTTTGGCTTTCTCCTCTGACATGAGGAGTACGGCGCTGGCACCATCAGTTAGGAATGAAGAATTTGCAGCAGTCAAAGTTCCAAATTTTTTATCGAAAGCAGGCCGTAATTGAGCCAATTTGTCGATTTTACTATTTTCCCTTATCCCATTATCGCTCTCAATCCCTTTGAATTTCGGTGGAAGTTTTACACTTACCATTTCCTCAGTCAAAAAACCTTTTTTTTGAGCTTCAGCTGCCATTTGATGAGATCTCATTGCATAAGCGTCTTGCTCAGCTCTCGGAATTCCAAATCTCGCTGCCATAATATCACAATCAGCACCCATGGATTTATTGGTTGTATATTCAGCTATGGCCGGTCTTTCTGGGATAAAGTCTGATAAACGTAGTCTGGATAGAAATTTGATACCATCTCTCAATCCTTTAAGTTTTTGAGCAAGGAATAATTTTTTGCGCATCTTTTTTGGAAACTGTATAGGGGCATCCGAAATGTGATCAACCCCTCCTGCAATAATAATGTCAGCTTGACCGGTCATTATTTCTTGATAAGCATCGGCAATCGCTCTATTTGCAGAAATACAGGCTTGGGAAACGGTCCGACATGGAGCTTTATGGGGAATACCGGCAACCAATGCGGCTTCTCTGGCCACATTAGGTGTTTTTACGCTGGCTATGACATTGCCCAATATCACTCCATCGACTAATTGGGGATCTATACCTGTTTTTGTCAATAAACCTTTGATGGCAAAACCACCTAATTGATAGGAGAGCAGATCCATATAATCGGTACCCGAACGGAGAAAAGGTGTTCGGCACCCTTCGACGATAACTACCTTTTGAAGTGTACTCATGGTGCTAATTTTGTAATTAATTAAAACAATTCAACTTTTCAAACATATCAGAAGGGATATTTTTTTTGCAATAGAGCATGATCAGTGATTTCTCTACTCAAGGCTTTTGGATTTTGAAGATAGGAAGGCAGAAGTTTGCTCACGAAGTACTTTAAAATGCGTTTTTCAAATCCAGAGGCAAAACTATCAATCGCTTCTTTAGCTTTATTTTGCACTTTATTTAATGATTTATAAAGATAGAGTTGAGCTATTTTTTCTTGAATAGGTAAATCAATAATGGCCTGAGAAGAGTAAGATAATTTTTGAACTTTTAGATAGACACTTTCTGCAACATAAGCTTCGGCCAATATCGAAGATAGGTTTAATATAATTTCTTGTTCTTTGATTAGATCTTGTTTTAGTTTTTTACCTGCAGCTCCTAAAATCAGTAAAAAAGTATTTTTTATACCTTTTATCAGCCTTTTTTCCCGTTTCCAACGGGGACTCTTACCCCATCTGAAATATTCAAAAAACACCATCAGGTGTATTTTTTTACCCGCACCATTGATGTCTATTTCTTTTGTTTTTAATCCTTTTTTGATAAGCTCGGCAACTGAAAGCATACCATTGATATCATTGGTTCCTTCGTATATCTTAGTAATTCTAGAATCTCTGTAGGCCATTTCTAAACCTAACTCAGTCGCATATCCCATCCCTCCATGTATCTGCATTACTTCATCGGTAGCAAAACATGCTAAATCGGCACCTACAACTTTTAGGATGGCGCATTCAATGGCAAACTCTTTAACTCCGTTAAGTTTTGAAGTTGCATCATTTATACCATTTTTAGCAAGACTCTCTATTTTTTCATCAATATTTTTACCTGTTCGATAGAGGGCTGCCTCAAGAGCATAGGTCTGGATTATGATGTTAGAAATCTTTTGTTTGATTGCGCCAAAATTAGCTATCGGTTGATTGAACTGTTGACGCTTTAGAGCATACTCAATTCCTTTGGTTACGGAGAACTTGCCTGCACCCACACCACCAGCTCCTATTTTAATTCGTCCTGTATTGAGGATATTTAAAGCCATTTTAAAGCCAGCTCCTCGATCTCCTAATAAGTTCTGACAAGGGACTAAACAATTATCAAAAAATATTTGTACTGTTGACGAGGCTTTGATACCCATTTTTTTCGCTTCTGCTCCAATACTGAAGCCCGGATAATTTCGTTCCACAATAAAGGCGGATAAATTTTTGTCATTTTCTATTTTTGCAAATACAATAAAAATATCGGCAAAGCCACCATTAGTAATCCAAATTTTCTGACCGTTGAGACTGTAGGTTGTTCCATTATTAGAGGGGGTGGCCGTTGTTTTCGCCGAATTGGCATCTGAGCCTGAGTTGGGCTCTGTCAATGCATAGGAGACAACTAATTCTCCGCTGGCAATGCCGGGTAAATATTGCTGTTTTTGTTGGTCGTTGCCATAATAATAAATGGGTAGTGATCCTATAGAGGTCTGTGCACCTAGTGTGGTAGCAAAGGCAAAGCCTGAAGCCAAAGCTTCATTAAATAAAATACCAGTATTGAAGTCTAGGCCCATACCTCCATAGGCTTCTGAAATGCTGATACCACAAAGACCTAATTTACCTGCTTTTTTTAGGATAGATACTATTATATCTCGATCTTCTGGAAGGGTTGCCTCTAACTCCTTACCATTTTTAAAGAAAGGTTCCTGGATATTTTGAACACAAAAATCAATAACCATTTCTCTGATCATTAATTGTTCTTCTGTGAATTCCGCTGAGATGAATATCGAATCAGGAGTTGCATCATCCACTATGAATCCTCCTCCAGGCAGTTGAGAACTGGGTGGGGTAGGACCCCCATTTTCGTTTAAGGTAGCGTCCATGAATTTATATTAATCACTTCTAAACAATTATAAGTGTAGCCAAGCTGGTTTACAAAGGTTTACTTATTTATGAGTACATTCACTGACTCAGATAGTTTAAACTAATCAGTCGGTAAATATAAGGTTTTTACAACGTTAAAGTTACATAAAAATTGTTATGCATGCAGCGTAATTTATGAAATAATAAATACTTAAAATGAATTAATAATAGATTATGTATGATTTCAGTTTAATGAGTCAAACTAGTGGTCTCCTAGGAACTGCTAAATCTAACTTAAGCATAGATTTCTTTTCAATTAATAATTAACTTTGAGCCATGCAACCTTATCGTATCTTATTGAATCACTTTATTGTAATCTTTAATATTAGTGTTGTTAATTCAAAAATTAGTTACTCTTGATAAAATGGTTTTAAAATTCAAAAAAATGATAAAACGGCTCAAAACAAGCTTTTGAATAGGTATAGGGCCTATTTGGGTTATCATGTGTAGGGATGTTCAAAATAAATAAGTAAAGTAAGGGATATGTTTAGAAATAAAGAAAAGGATAATAGAAAATTTTGTTTGAGAAATTTACGCTTCGGATTCAGGGTTAGAGTTGGTTGGAAAGGGATGGATTTATTTCTTGATTACGATTTAAATCAAGTTTTTACCAATGGTAGTGGCCCTGAGTTAAATGCCTTTTCCTTTGGTATTATTTTGTAATGAGGGAGGGCATATACGGAGAAAGATTGAGAGGCGATGAAAAAATTTAAATATCTAATTTTGATTATTTCAGTGTCTTGAATTGAAATATTTTTTACTGACGTAACTATTTCGCAGTACAACTCATTAAAAAAATGAGAATATTAATTGTTTTTGGTCATTTTATTAGTGTAATTCCCAATTCCTCTAACGATTTTCCTTTGGTTTCGGGTAATATTTTTAGTAGGACAAAGAAGCCAGCCACTGCAATGGCACCAAAGATGAAGAAAGTCATGTAATTACCTAAGTTTGATAATTCCCATGGAAATATAAGTTGTACAGCGGAGCTTATAAATGAATTAACGAAAGCAATAATACCTATTGCAATTCCCCTATATTTTATAGGATATAATTCGGACAGTAAGACCCACATGACTGGTCCAAGTGAGAAGGCAAAACATGCTATGAACCCTAAAATACCTGCAAGTACCAAAGTAGCATTTATTTTGGTAGCTGCTTCAAGCAAAATGCCATCATTTTTGTTGTAGGTGCGACTTCCTAAGGAGGTTTTCATTTTTTCTTTAAATATGACATCATTTTCATAGATTTTGCCCGCAAAAGGAATTAGATTTTGGGAGTTTTCAAATTTGAATTGAGAAATATCTTGTAAGGTGAGTTTGTAACTGGCTTGACTAAATCCAAAAGAGCACAAAAGTAAACTTATAGCGATGCCCGCTGTTCCTACAAGCATTAAGGGTCTTCTTCCGACTCGGTCAATTAAGTACATCGCAATACAAGTGAAGACCAACGTAACAGTGCTTAATAAGATACCTGATGAAAAGGCAGCATCTGTTCCTATACCTGTTTGTTTAAAAATGGAGGTAGCATAAAAATAGATAGCGTTTATCCCAGTAATTTGCTGTAAAATACCAACAGCTAATCCAACAATCAGGATAAAACGAAAACTGGGTTTTAAAATGTCTGTCCATTTCACCTCACTCAGTCCTTTTTCATTTTCAATTCTTTTTTCTATGGATGATATTTCTTTCTCAGCTCTTTGCTTACCATGAATTTGACTTAGAACTTCTTTGGCTTCGATAAATTTGTTTTGAGTGTAGAGCCACCTTGGACTTTGTGGGATAATAAGTAACATTAGAAAATAGAGAAGAGCAGGAAATAGTTCTACTCCCAGCATCCATCTCCAAACATTTTCATCATTTAAAAATAAATATTCAGGACCATTGTATTTATTAAAAAAGTAATTGCTCAGAAAGGCAGCAAAGAAACCTAAAACAATATTTAATTGCTGGATTGATACCAAAGTCCCCCGATTTTCAGCGGTTGAAATTTCTGCGATATACATCGGTGCTAAAATTAAGGCAGATCCAAATGCGAGTCCTCCAATCATTCTTGCAAGTGATAACATCTCATAATTAGTGGCATAAGCAGATAGTAACGCAGATACCGAATAGAGGAGGGCAACTAGCAATAGCATATTTTTTCTACCTAAACCATCACTCAATCTTCCGGAAAGAATCATTGCTATCATTGCCGCCCAGGAAGGTGCACTGACCACCCATCCAATTTGTGCATCGGTTAAATCGAACTCAGGTCCTACATACGACATGACACCTGAAATAATTCCTGCATCAAACCCAAATAAAAATCCTCCAAGAGAGACCACAAAAGATATTAAAAGTAATTTTTTTGACATTTTATTTTAAGCTTATTACGATTACTTTTTCATCATATATCACGTTTATATTAAGATTTCCATTATTCTACAAAGAGTTCAGTTCAAGTTTAGAATTAAAGATTAATGCTAAATTTATAATTTTCTTTGTGTATTAAACGATGTTTTTTTTAAAAAATTCCAGTTTTATTTTTAATACAAAAATCAAAAGGCAATATTTTTTTTGGTGAACTATTAGATATTCTTACATGTTTTTTTGGTATACTTGTTTTTATGCGTAAAGTAAATATCATTGGATCCGGATTCTCTTCTTTGTCAGCTGCATGTTATTTAGCTGATGCAGGCTTTGAGGTAAATTTATTTGAAAAAAATGCATCCATTGGTGGGAGAGCTCGAAAGATGGTCAAAGAAGGGTTTACCTTTGATATGGGGCCTAGTTGGTATTGGATGCCCGATGTTTTTGATAAGTTTTTTTTAGATTTTGGAAAGAAAACCTCAGACTTTTACGAATTAAAGCGCTTGTCACCGGCCTATCGGGTTTATTTTGAAGATGGCACGTCGATAGATATTCCGGATTCATTAGACGATATTTTAAAAATTTTTGAAAAAGAGGAACCTGGTGCTGGGAAAGTTTTAGCTAAATTTCTTGAGGATGCTGGTAGTAATTATCGGATAGCTATTGAGAATTTAGTTTATAAGCCAGGTGTTTCTCCCCTTGAATTAGTGACCTTTGAGACGATTAAGAAATTAAAGCAGTTTGTAGTAACTATCAGCCAGCAAATAAGGAAACGTTTCAAGAATCCAAAGCTCATTAAAATTTTAGAATTCCCTGTGTTATTTTTAGGTGCTAAACCTCAAAATACGCCTGCTTTTTACAATTTCATGAATCATGCAGATTTTGTATTGGGTACTTGGTATCCCATGGGAGGTATGTATAAAGTAGTAGAAGCTATGGAAACATTGGCTTTATCACTAGGAGTAAAAATTCACACGGAAAGTAATGTGGAAAAAATCTCAACATTAGATGGAAAGGTACAGGGTCTAATAGTGAATGGTATTTTGATGCCTGCCGATTTTGTTCTTAGTGGCGCAGATTACAACCATACAGAAACTCTATTACCCGTTAATTTAAGATCTTACAAAGAATCTTATTGGGACAAAAAGATATTTGCACCCTCTTCATTATTGTTCTATGTCGGATTTGATAAAAAACTATCAGGTGTAATTCATCATATGTTATTTTTTGATACAGACTTTGACGCACACGCTAGTGATATTTATGATGATCCTAAATGGCCCAAAGCACCTTTATTTTATGCAAGCTTTACAAGTCTCACAGATCCCAGCGTGGCTCCCAAAGACAAAGAAAGTGGATTTTTTCTAATTCCTCTGGCCCCGGATTTGGAGGATTCTGATATCCTTCGTGAGAAATATTTTGATATGATTCTTGAACGTTTAGAAAAGCATACTAACCAATCTATCAAACCATTTATTTCTTTTAAAGAGTCTTATTGTATCAATGATTTTAAGCAAGACTATAATTCATATAAAGGAAATGCCTATGGAATGGCGAATACTTTGCTTCAAACGGCTTTTTTAAGACCAAAAATAATTAGTAAAAAAGTTGATAATCTGTATTTTACCGGTCAATTGACTGTACCGGGCCCTGGTGTGCCACCTTCTTTAATTTCAGGTAAGATAGCATCTGAACTCATCTTTCAAAATACCCATCAAAAAGTATTGGCATGATGTCATTATATAATGAACTGACTCAAGCGTGCAGTAAGGAAGTAACTCTAAGGTACAGTACTTCTTTTTTTAGGACGGTTAACTTGTTGTCACCGTCCATTCAACAAGATATCCATAATATTTATGGATTTGTGAGATTTGCAGATGAAATTGTAGATACTTTTCATGAGCACAACCAAGAGAAATTACTTAATCAATTTGAGAAAGACTTTCATCAGGCACTCAAGGATGGGATTAGTTTAAATCCTATACTTAACTCCTTTCAAAAAACGGTACTCAAGTACGATATTGATAGATCTTTGGTGGATGCTTTCATTAGAAGCATGAAGATGGATCTACATAAGACACAATACAGTTCCAAGGAAGAATATGAGCTATATATCTACGGATCTGCTGATGTTGTGGGTTTGATGTGTCTTAAAGTTTTTGTTAGAGGTAATAATAATCTCTACGAGTCACTTAAAGATAGTGCCATGCGTTTGGGTTCGGCCTTTCAAAAAGTTAATTTTCTCAGGGATATTAAAAACGATCTAAATGTTTTGAATCGTTCTTACTTTCCACATGTAGATTTGAAAAATTTAGATGAAAAGTCCAAAGAAGAGATAATAAAAGATATTCAAGAAGATTTCCAAGCAGCTCAAGCTGGAATTACACAATTGCCTTTTGTGGCTAAATTAGGTGTCTATACAGCCTATTCATATTATTTTGAGCTTTTGGTAAAACTTAAAAAAACACAGCCATCTAAACTTTTGGAAACCAGAGTAAGAGTCAATAATTTTATGAAAACTTATTTATACGTTAAGTCATATTTAAAAGTTAAATTTAATTTCATTTGAAACCCTTTTTTATTTGGCTGTTATCTGTAACGATAGTTGTCACTCAACCAAGTATTAGGACTGATTTTCATAGTCAGAAAATCACACAGACCTATTTAGATGTGGTAAAAACAGATATTCAGCTGAATCTAAACCCGATAGTTAAGGGCTATGTTGGGGTTGCCGAGACCATGTTAGCTGAGAAGGTTTTTTGGCCAATAGAAAAATTAAATTATTTTAATAGTGGTAAAAAAAAAATAGAGCAAGCAATTAATAAAGATAAAGATGATCCAGAATTGAGGTATCTCCGTTTACTCGTTCAGCTTAATGCACCTAGATTTTTAAGATATAACGATAGCATTGAAAGAGATTTAAATTTTTTTATCAGCAATATCTTGAATTCGGGTTTAGACATATTTTGGGTCAAAAAATTTTGTCATAATTTATTGAATGGTAAGTATATTTCCAATTTACAACAGATTCGTTTGAATACCTTTTTACTTGATATAAATGATTAATTTTAAATAATTAAATAATTTTGTCCTTGATGAAAATAATTGTTTTTATAATTACCTTCTTTTTTATGGAATTTGTGGCTTGGTTTGCCCATAAATACATCATGCATGGCTTATTTTGGAGCCTTCATGAAGATCATCACCTCAAGAAAAATAAGGCCTATATTTTCGAGAGGAATGATAGTTTTTTCTTAATTTTTGCCACACCGAGCGTGCTTTTTATTGTATTAGGTTCTTACTTTTCTATCCTCTATTTAATGGCTATTGGTTGCGGTATTGCTGCCTATGGTCTTTGTTACTTTTTGGTGCATGATATTTTTATTCACCAAAGAATTAAGATTTTTACAAGGTCTAATAATGCTTATTTACGTGCCATTCGTAAAGCCCATAAAATTCACCATAAGAGCCAGACAAAAGAGCACGGGCAGTGTTTTGGAATGCTTCTAGTTCCTTACAAGTATTTTAGAGCAGAGTGGGCCAAATGAAGCATTATTTATACCTAGCTATAGATATTGCGACTATTATCATACCCTTTTTTTTTAGTTTCCATTCGAGAATAAGATTTCATGAGAAATTCAAGGCTTTTTTTCCTGCGATGATACTGAGTAGTTGTATTTACCTTAGTTGGGATGTTTATTTTACATCGCAAGAAATTTGGGGATTTAATCGAGATTATCTGGTTTCAATTTACATTTGGCGATTACCTATTGAGGAATTACTGTTCTTTATATGTATTCCTTTTGCTTGTGTTTTTTCTCACTATACATTAATTGCTGTCTTTCCCGATTTGGGATTGTCAAGGAGTACAACAAATTTGGTTACGATTATTTTGGTGGTGGTTTTAGTACTAATGATGATCTTCTTTCATGATAAACTTTATACGTTTTTAAATGCATTTTTTACATTGTCCATTATTCTGTTTACTCTCGTATTGAAGCCCAGGTTATTAAGTCGGTTTTACATGGCATGGAGCCTACTCCTAATACCTTTTTTTATTGTCAATGGTGTGCTTACAGGTAGTTTTATTGATGCACCTATTGTATGGTATAACAATACTCAGAACATAGGTACTAGAATGTTCACAATTCCAGTAGAGGATGTATTCTACGGTATGGGTTTGATTTTACTTAATATTTTATTGACCGAGGTTTTTCTGCCCAAAGGGCTACAGGCTAAAATCAATTATTCTTGATATGCTGTAAGGCCCATTTTATAGGTGCTTAAAGCCCTGTCACGGGCTAGTTTATGATCAACTATTGGGGATACATAATCAAAGGAATCTAATTCAGGGATCCATTTTTTGATATAAATTCCTTTCTTATCAAAATTTTGTTGTTGAGAACTTGGATTAAATACCCTAAAATACGGAGTAGAGTCACATCCCGTACCTGCGGACCATTGCCAGTTGCCGTTGTTCGAGGAGAGTTCATAATCTAAAAGTTTTTCGGCGAAATAAGCTTCACCCCAACGCCAATCAATGAGTAAATGCTTACAAAGAAAACTCGCTGTAACCATGCGCACGCGATTATGCATGTATCCCGTGGTGTTCAGTTGTCTCATACCCGCATCGACTAAAGGATAACCTGTCTTACCGATACACCACTTTTCAAATTCTTCCTGATTATTTCTCCAAACAATTCTATCGTATTTCACCTTAAAGTTTTCACTGACCACTTTTGGGAAATGGTAGATTATTTGCATAAAAAATTCCCGCCAGATTAGTTCACTTAAAAAAATATTATCTGATTCTTTAAGTGTACTGATAATTTTGCGTATACTAACACTTCCAAATCTCAAATGGGGACTTAAATAGCTCGTATTATCTGTACTTGGGAAGTCTCGGCTTTTCGTATATTCGCTTAGCGATGAGAGATCATAGGGTTTGACCTTTATGGTAGCAATTTTGAAATTCATACTACCCAAAGAAGGTAACGTTTGTGTCTGTTTGTAAAATGCTTTGAAATCAGAATTTTCCGAGTTTAAAACTTCCCTATTAAAAAGTGAAAGCCATTTATTTTTATATGGGGTAAAAATTGTATAGGGATTGCCATCTGCCTTTAAAATCTCATCTTCTTCAAAAATGACTTGATCTTTGAAAGTGTATAGAGGGATACTATTTTCTGAAAGTAATGTGGTAATTTCTTGATCTCTTTTCCGTGCATAGGGTTCATAATCTTTGTTAATGAATACTGAAGAGATATCATAAGTTTCAATCAAGGTTTTCCAAACCTGAAGGGGGCTACCAAACAGACATTGTACACCACTTCCAAAGCTATGAAGACTTGTATTGATGTCCGTTAATAAATCATGAATAAAGCCCAAGCGTGCATCTTGCTTTGGTAAATCTGACAAGATATCTTGATCAAATATAAATATGGGGAGTACCTGATGACCTGATTGTAAAGCCGCTTTAAGCGCAGTATTATCTTCAAGTCGAAGATCCCTTCGGAACCAAAAAATTGCAATTTTCATTTACCTTGTAAGATTATATAACATGCCTTTGAAGATAAAACCATGAAAAGGTGAAACAGCATACCAGTAAAGTCGACCCAAGACACCTTTAGGTCTGAAAGTAGCAGTCTGCTCTAAATAATTTCCTAGGACTTTGAATTCTAACCAGGCCTCGCCAGGTAGTTTCATTTCTGCAAATAATAGTAATCTACCTTCTTCTTTTCCTGAATATAAAACACGCCAAAAATCTATGGCATCACCAACATGGAGTATATGTTCTTGAGTTCTGCCTCGGCGCAGTCCAACACCTCCAAAAAGTTTATCTATAAAACCCCGTAGTTTCCATAGTACATCGGCATAATACCATCCTCTTTGACCTCCAATACACCAAATACGATTGATACAATCTTGTTTATTTGAGATTTGATGAATTCTTTTATCCTGAAAACAGCCAAAGACAGGTACTTGGAGAAATTCTGAAATATTGACATTGAATGCACTACTTATTCTAGAATCTTTCCAGCTGGAAACTATCCGATTTTCGACAATTTCTGATAAAGTTTTTTTTAAGGCATCATGATATTTGATAGGTTTAATTTTTATAATTTTGAGTAATTCAAGGTCTCGACAAACCATCTCGTTTTTCATACTGCTAACAAGTGCAGAAGCTAATTTGAAAGAAGTGGAGGTAACAAAGTACAGCCAATAAGAAGATAATTTTGGAGTCATTATGGGTACAGTAAATATTAATCTTTTCAAATTTCTAGCTTTTGCAAATCCCAGAAGTATTTCTTTGTAGGTCATGATTTCTGGACCTCCAATATCAAAATTTTGATCATAGGTCTTTTTATTTCCAAGACTTTTAACGAGACAATCAAGGACATTGTCAACTCCAATTGGTTGACATTTGGTATTGAGCCATCTAGGGGTAATCATGAGGGGTAATTTTTCGACTAAATCACGAATGATCTCAAAAGAAGCGCTACCTGATCCAATAATTATGCCTGCCCGCAATGTGGTTAATGGATAAGTTCCTTGGCCTAATTCATGCTCGACAGTACGTCGGGAAGACAAATGTGCTGACAATGAGTCCTCATTGGTAATTCCGCTTAGATAAATGACATGCTTGAGGTCTTTGTCCTTCATAACTTCGCGAAAATGAATAGCAGATTGTTTTTCTAATTTTTTATAATCATGTGTGTTTGACATGGAATGCATAAGGTAATAAGCACCTTCTATATCTTGAGGTATTTTTTTGAGTGATTTGAAATCTAAAAAGTCTACTTCGATGACTTCTATTTTTTTTAAAATAGAAGCGGGAGCATAAAATCTTTTTTTGTCTCGAACGGTACAGACTAACTGATGGCCATGGTATATTAATTCCAGGAGTAGCCTTTTTCCAATGTAGCCTGTGGCTCCTGTTAGTAATATTTTCATTTGTTAAATATTAAGCTTTCTTTTTTCTTGAGATAAGCTTTCTTATATCTTTTTCTATTGCCTTTGGTTGGGTGTAAGGGCTATATCTTCGAAATGGCATCCCTTCGTTTGTGATCAAGAATTTGGTGAAATTCCACGTGATTCTACTTCCAAACAATTCAGATAATTCATTTTTTAAGTATTTGAATACGGGATCTGCATTGGGCCCATTTACTTTAATTTTTGACATCATTGGGAAAGTCACGCCATATTTGAGTAAACAAGAAGCCTCTATTGTTTGATTTGTTTCAGGTTCTTGAGACATAAATTGATTGCAAGGAAAGCCTAAAATGACAAGTCCTTCCTTTTTATATTTATAATGTAATTTCTCAAGCTGTTTAAATTGAGACGACAGTCCACACCGCGTTGCAGTATTTACAATTAAAACTGTTTTGCCTTTAAATTGTTTAAATTGAATTCCATCTCCAGCTGCGTTTTTTGCTTCTAATTGATAAAATTTAGGTGTGATTTTCGTTGGGGCTATTTTGGCATTTATCATAATTATGCTATTTTTTTTAGCAAAGGCGGGCTTTTTATTTCAATTCTCGTCGCCTTAAGCTCGTGCATCAAATTATATAAACCAAAAAAGGTTCGATTTACATAAATAAAATGTTTTGATCCACGGTTCCCATTATACTTCCTTAATTCAGTTTTTTGAGCAAATTCGTGTGCCATATTAGAGATTGCATCAAAAAACTTTTTGTTTGAAAAATCGAAATAATCGTTATGAAAAGGTTGTGTAAATAGGCTTAGCAGATCAAAAAATACTTCTTTAAAAAAGTCTAGCTCTTGTTTTGAGTCATCAGATTTCAATATTTCGAGTTCATAAAGTTTCTTTTCAAATAGAGTTTTGTTATTGATATTTTCCTTATTCGAAAGTGAGAAATAAGGATAATAAAATTCATCTGGTAAACTTTTCATACAACCAAAATCAAGAGCGATTAATTCTTCTTCTTTTGATACCAAAAAATTACCAGGATGTGGATCGGCATGCATTTTTTTTAAGATATGAATTTGGTACATATAAAAATCCCAGAGTGCTTGACCTATTTTGTTAGCTAATGCAGGGTTACTGTTTTGGGCTGCAAATTCGGTAAGATGGCGTCCATGCATCCACTCCATGCTTATGATACGATCGGTTGAATACATTTTATAGTACTCAGGAAACTTCACATTGGGGATATCCTGGCATGCCTTCGCCATTTCAATGCTTTGTTCCACTTCAAGGATATAATTGGTTTCATCAATGAGTTTTTCTTCCACTTCTTTGAAATACTTATCCGAATCTTTTCCTTTAATATTAAACATTCGAATAGCGATAGGTTTGATTAAAGATAAGTCGCTGCTTATACTGCCTGCTACTCCTGGATATTGGATTTTTACAGCTATTTTTTTACCATCTTTCTCAGCTTGATGGACTTGACCAATGCTGGCTGCATTGACAGAGTTCGCCTCGAATTTATCGAAAATCTCATGGGCAGATTTTCCAAAATATTTCCTGAAAGTTTTGTCAACGAGTGCTGGTGACAATGGTGGAACAGAGAATTGTGAGAGTGAAAATTTTTCTACGTAAGCTGCGGGCATGATAGATTTTTCCATACTTAGCATTTGGGCTACTTTCAGTGCACTGCCTTTAAGATTTTTTAGACCATCATAGATGTCCTCTGCGTTTGCAATATTTAGTGTCCTCTTCGCTTCCTCGTCATCTTTGGTAAAACGATTTCCATAATACTTAATGTAGTTGATACCTACTTTTGCTCCGGTTTTAACGATTTTAGTAGCTCGTTGAATTTTTGTTATAGGAATTTGATCGATTGTCTCCATTTAATTTTTACCAATTATTTTTTCTTTGACAAAAAATTTACCTAGGTCTACTAGACTTTTCAATGGGGTGATATTTATTAATTCAAAACTAGTTTTTACAGATTTTTCAATAAAAATGTCTGTTTTCTCAAAAGAAGGACTGTCGTCGTCCATCCAAAAATTCATAGTAAATAATAATTGTTGCCATGAAAGTTCAGAGAGCCCTCTTTGTTTTACTTTTTCTAACTTCTCCTGTTTCAAATCCAACGTTTCAATATCCAAATCATCTATGAATTTCTTAAAGGCATTTTTTAAACCGACTAAGGCAGTATTAGTTTTCAGGCTCGATTTTGCGGTAGAAAAGGTCATGATGACGTAACTTCGGTTGGCTTTTAATACTTCAAAGAATGTAAAATAAAAACTGAGCAATTTATTTTGTGCATCAAAGTTTTGATATTCATTATTTTTTTCTAACAGATCAATTGTATTGTCAAAAAAGGAGCTAAAAATAGATTTTTCAAGGGATGCGAAGGAGCCGAAAAAATTATAAAATTCAGCTTCGGTAAAACCATTATTCTTACCAAATTTATAAACTGACTCAGGAATGCTGCTGTACTCCAATACATGATCCATATACATTTTAATTATGTCTTTTCGAGACCTATTTTTTTTTGCCATGTGTTTTAAATTTAACTTTTCGTAATATTAAACTCTTTATTTACTGCTATGGTTCTATAATCAAAAATTTCTTTGAGTTTACTTTTTATTATTAAGGTATTTGCTATTGCTCCTATGAAACCTAGCGGCGGGATGTAGGTAATCAAGTCAATCATTTTAACTCCTTTTTTTTGAGGGATCAGTTTGTGCTCATGATGCCACATCTTGTAAGGACCCACTCTTTGCTCATCAATAAAATAATCCATTTTTTTTACCTGGGTGATTTCTGTCATCCAATTCATTTCTATTCCCAGTATAGGACTTACTTTGTAGGTGATAATCATGCCAGGATACATCTTGACTTTCTGATCTTTCGAGGAAATTTTAAATCCCATTTTTTTGGGCGTAATTTTTTTCAGGTTTGAGGGGGATGAAATAAATTCCCAAACCTCATCAATACCTGCATCAACGTGTTGTTCTACAGAAAACTGGTAAAATGCCATATTTCAAGTTAAATATATTTTTTGCTCCTTAATTATAACTAAAATAACTTTTCTTTATTTTATTCTGTATCACAATTAATAAACACAAAATTCCGCTAAATTGTTCAGACAAGGGGTGAAACTGAAAATTATTTTAATTTTGAACTAAATTTTTTTATTTTTTGTTATTATTTTCTGATAACTACAAATACCTATGAGCACGTATTCTATGGCGCAAGTTGAAGCTTTGTCGGGTATAAAGGCGCATACCTTACGTATTTGGGAGCGTCGATATAATTTTCTAAATCCTAGCCGAACCCAGTCAAACATCAGATTTTTCTCAGATCTTCAACTAATTCAACTTGTAAATTTTGGAATATTGCTTAGAAATGGACACAAAATATCCAAAGTTGAAAAAATGCCTCAGGACCAAATACATGAATTGGTCGACCAAATTTTATCTTTAACTAAGGTTAATGTAGACAATAAAGGCAAAGAGGATATACAATCGTTGACCTTGGCTATGCTAGCCATGGATGAAATGAAGTTTAATGAAATATTTAGAGCTCATATAATCAGAAAGGGCTTATTAGGAACGGTCAGAGACTTAATTTATCCCTTTCTTCATCATATTGGTATTTTATGGAATACTCAAAAGACAATGCCGGCACAAGAACACTTTATTTCATGTCTAATACGAAAAAAAATAATTAGTGCAATTGATATGATTCCACATCCGCCAGTTCAAGCTAAAAAAATTATTATTTTCCTTCTCGAGGACGAGCATCATGAAATAGGCATTTTATTAGCCTCCTTTATTGCCGCTGAGAGGGGATACAAAGTCTATTATTTAGGGCAAAATGTTCCAAGCGAAAATATTCATGAAGTTTTAAATATTACCGACGCTGATTTCATAATGTCCATGTTTGTGGCACCAAAGCCTGATAAGTCATTAATTCAAATTAAAAATATATTAAAAACTACAAAAGTCCCCTTTTTGATTTCAGGAAATGCTCAAAATTTTGTATCCTTGCTTGATAATAAACGACTGATTTATCTCAAAAAACCAGAGTCATTAATTGATTTCCTTAACAACAATAATTAGTCATATCATAATTGAATATTAAAATTTAACTATTTTGTATAAGAAATTAACAAGCACTTTTCGAAAGCTACTATAACCAAACTTTCCTTATCCAAACAAAAAAAATAACCAAGAAAGTGTAGCCTATGAAAAAGGGGACAATTAATTCTTTCCAACCTATAATTAGCATTATACTGATTAGTAGTAATTGAAAGCCTAAGCCCAAGGTAGAGATTGCTGTCAGAAACCAGTTTGGGAAATCGACACCTTTAGTGGCATTTTTATCAAGTAGATAAATAATACGATCAAAATTGCCATAAAGGATATTATAGATATAAAAAAAGAGCTGAACATGTTTTTGTTTTTCTCCTTTCATTGCAACTGGAGTATCATTTTCAAAAATTCTACTAGTGGTATCACCTCCCATCTTATTTCTATGAATGACATAATAATAATTGTAGAGGGTCCCTTGCAATTGTAATCCCAAAAAAGCAATAATAGTATATGAAATACTGGTTTCAGATATTTTATAGATTGCTAGCATTATCAAAAGATTTAGGATAATATCGGCGATTGAATCAAAGTATCTACCAGTATACGAAGGAGTTTTTTTAATTCTGGCGAGCTCGCCATCTGCCGCATCGAGGATGGATTTGATAACTAGAAAGATAGCAGCTAATACGAGAAAATCATTGAGGATACAATAAATGGCAATCAAACCACTGAAAATAAATGCACATGTTACATGAATAGGCGTAAAATTAGTCTTACTTAAGGATGAAGCGATTACCCTAGCTGCGGGTCGACCATAGTCAGAGAGATCCACAAATTTATGTTGCTCGGGCAGTTTTGACATGATATGTAAAATCGTGAGAAGTAAGCTATGATTTAAAAAATAAAAAATTTATTCAGTGATTAATATTCAAAGATACCACTTGAACGTTAATCGAGTTTGGATTCTTTAAAGTGATTAAATTTAAATAAAGATTAATTTGGCAGATTAGATACGTTTAGATTTCAGCAGTATGAATTCAACTAGGTTTTTGAAAGAGTCGAAGACAATATATTTCTCTAATAGACTGTGTTGATCATAATAAGTGCTTCTAATTAATGCTTGAGTGTTAAAAGGCATTTTATTTTTGTAAATAAATACTATCTTATCACCTAGTAATAATAGAAGCGGGACTAAAGCCATTAATATTACTGGTTGCTTGATAATTTAACCTTCGTTGAGTATCAACCTAATAAAATCAAGTTCAATTAGGAGATTTCAATTTTCTCTATCAAGGCATTTAAATAAGTTTTATCCAACAATTGATACATATATGGGAAATTCTTTCGGTTAAAAAGGGGATATGTCCATTGATATCATTCGAAATATCAGGTTCATAGCATTATGGAATTCATAAGTCTTTTGCACGAAATGGATTTTCGGCATTTGGTAATTTCTAATCTTTGTTCACTAGTTCAATTCTTTTAAAAATTTATCCGCAATTGTATGTAATTCATTTTTTTTCTGATCTGACATTTTATCAAAGGTTTTTAATAGTAAACCTAGTCTCGGATTTTTCATGAAAAATAGTCGGTTAACATCCATAAACCTCCAGAATAGGGCATCCCAAATAGGCTGCCAATCTGCTTTGGGATAATCACTCATCTTCATCAAATAACTAGATCCGCTGATGTAGGGTTTAGTTGCAAAAAGTCCTCCATCTGCAAACTGACTCATGCCATAAACATTTGGAACCATCACCCAATCATAGGCATCTATGAATAATTCCATAAACCAACGGTAGACCTCATTTGGATCAAATTCACAGAGTACCATAAAATTTCCCAAAATCATGAGTCTTTCAATATGATGACAGTAACCTGTTTTTAAGATTTTGCGAATTGTTTGATCAACGGGGGCTATACCTGTTGTACCGTTATAAAAGCTTGATGGTATTTTACGTTTGAATCTCCAATAATTAGTAGATCTAGAAACAGAACCTTGGGACATATACATTCCCCGTATAAATTCTCGCCAGCCCATTATTTGACGGATAAAGCCTTCTAAGGAATTTATTGGAATATCAGCTTTTTGGGCATGAATAAGGGCCAAATTAATTATGGTATTTGGAGAAATCAATCCTATGTTAAGCATTGGTGACAATACACTATGATTTAAAAACAGTTCATCCTTAACAATGGCATCTTCATAAGTACCAAAGTTTTCAAATCTATACTCAAAAAAATCTTCTAGCCATTTTTGAGTCGAATGTCCATCAACTGGATATAAGGGTTTCGGAGTTAGGCTTCCAGTATTTTCCGCATAATGTATTTCAACATAGGTTATAGCTTCGTCCCAAAAACGATTATTCAAAGGACTTTTAACGGTCGGAGGAATTTTTTTCTTGGGGTATCTTTTTCTATTTTCATCATCGAAACTCCACTTTCCTCCGATGGGTAGGTCTGCTGTATCAACTAAAATATTTTGTTTGATCCTGGATTGCTTATAAAAAGAAGTTTGAAAATATTTCTTTTTATTAGGAGAAAAGAAGTCATTAAGGTCAGAAGGGGTATTGATAAAACTAGGATTATCGTAAAATTTAAGTTTTATTTTTTGCTGTAATGAAGCTCGTTTTATTTTGTTTTCTAACAAATAATCGGTGGGATCAATAACGCAGAGAAGCTCTATTTTTTGGTTAGAAAGACTATCTATCAAATATTCTAAATCTGATTTTTGGTCAGCTGTTTCTATGTAACGCACGGTGAGGTCCTTGGACTCTAGGTAGCAGGCGTGAGCTTTCATGGTCGCTCGGTGGTAAGCCAACTTCATTTTATGAAATTTATATTGTGAAAAGAATAGCGGCTCTTCGATCATATAAATATCGTATCCATTTTCGTACAGGGCATGTGTTTGAAAAAGTTGATGGGGAAATATAATATTAACTCCTTTCATTTTTTTTGTTTCGGCAACGTTTGCTGCAATAAATTACTTGGTCCCATGTAAGTCTCCATTTTTTTCTCCAGTTGAAAGGTCGTTCGCATACTGGACATATTTTATGGGGTAAGTTTTGTTTTTTTATCATTAAAATTTGGTGTTTTATCTACGCGAGCATATGGGAATAGGCCCATTCTATTAAGTGTATAGTAGGCATTTAATCCAGAGATTCCAACACTGTCAGCAACATCTAAGTCAATGTATCCTTCTTCGCTCACGGCGGTGTCAGGAATAATTAAATGTAAGATTCTTCCAATTATCATTAGGGTATTACTTGATTTTATGGGAACACTTTCTTCGTGAATTAAGCCAATTTTTAGTTTACTCTCCTTAACAAAAGGTGCTGAAAAATCTTTACAATATTCCTCGGTAAATCCACATTTTTCAAATTCAGAGATATTTTTTTCATATTTCGCAGAGGTGTAATGTGCTTGTTCAATAAAATTAGATGTAATGTGGTTGATGGTATATACTCCATTCTCTAAAATATTTTCATGTGTGTGTCTTCTGACATTATGATCAGGCCGTAAAATGAATCCAAGATAAGGTGGATCACTTCCCAGATGGACGACAGAGCTTATGATCGCTAGGTTGGTTTTATTGTACTTGTCTTTGGTACCAATTAAGTTTCCTGGTTTGATACCCGAGACAGAATTAATGATATTCAGTCGTTTGACACGATCCATTTTTTTTATGTTAGAAGCTGATAAATACATACTTAGTTATTTCTGACGTGAGTTTTTAAAATTCTTTTACTTTCTTTTTTTACCTTTTCATTTTTTCGGTGTCCCCATATTTTTTTACGAGCAATTTTACCACTATCTTCTAGATTTATGATTGGAAACGGATAGTCAATACCCATTTCAATACCTAAACAGGATTGATCAAAAAAATTCATTTTATAAGGTTCGTGAATAAATTGGACAGGTAGATTGGTAAGTTCAGGTACCCACTTTTTAATAAAAATACCCTCAGGATCATGTTCATAGGACTGTTTTATAGGATTATAAATCCTTACTGTGTTAATACCGGTAGTCCCCGCTTGCATTTGAAATTGTGGATAATGAATGCCGGGTTCATAGTCAAGAAATAACTGGGCGAGATGATAGATTCCGGTTCTCCAATCTTGATCTAGGTGATGACACAAAAAGGATACCAACATGGCACGCATACGAAAATTTATCCATCCGGTTGTATGAAGGCATCTCATTGAGGCATCTATTAGTGGGAAACCCGTGTGGCCTGATTGCCATGCGCGCAAATGGTTTTTATTTTCTACTCTGACTAAAGACTCGTATCCTCTGTTGACACACAAAATTTCATAGTCACATTCAACTTCAAATTTTTGAATGAAATGGCAATGCCATTTGAGACGAGTCATCAGACCACTAAAAGGGCGTTTATGTTTTTCAAAATTGGGATGTTTGGAGACATAATACATCGCCTGTTTAACACTCAAATTACCCCATGATAAATATGGAGAGATTCTCCCACAAGACTTTCTGCTCTCAAGGGGTTTAGAAATCATTTTATGATAAATTTTGCCTCGAGCATGAGTAAATGATTTTAAATATTTCCAAGCTTGTGATTCACCTGCCGCTTGAAAATGAGGAGTAACTTTTTGGAATTTCCGTTCTAAATCTTTCGGTAATAAAAATGGATTTTTAAGGGGAAGTTGATCACTTTTCGTATATACGTTTTTTATGGGTGGAGTACTTGCATACTTAAGCCATAATCGATCCCAATTTGTTCGATTGTTAATCCCCCTAATGACTCCACCTTTCTGAAATTGATACCAAGAAATATTATTTTTTTTTAAAATATTCATTACTTGTCGGTCTCGATTCCAAGTCATTTTGATACCTGATTCTTGATAGGAATAAACTGACTTTAGGTCAAAATTTTTTATAATGAATTCAAAAAAAATAGGGGCTTCAACATAGAAAATTTGTATTGTTCGGTGGAATGCTTTCAGTTTCTTATTGACATCGATCAATGAGCGATATATAAATTGTTGATGTCTTAAGGAGCTGTCAGGATAAGCGAGTAAGGAGGGCTCAAACAAATAAACAATGAGGTAGGGGATACGAGCTTGCTCTGCAGCCTCAAGGGATGCGTGATCTTGTGTTCGGATATC
>CAJWQD010000027.1 GCA_913045135.1 uncultured Flammeovirgaceae bacterium
TAACTTTTTTGAACTAGCTGACAACAACTTCATATTTTTCTTATCACCTCACAAAATTGACCATTGCTAAGCGCGGGTAAGCTATAAAAACATTTCTTTTTAAGGAATAAAATACAAATGTAAAAAAGACTAAAAGCATTAAAGAAACTGATTTTCTGAGTAAATAATTCCTTCGCGACACCGATCAATAAAATTAGCAGATTATTTGATAAAAATAGATTAATATTTTACTTTATAATGTCAAATTCTACTTCTATCTAATTTCAGAAAAATTGATTTACCAAGAAAAATAATTTTCATAAAACAACATGTTAATATTGTAATATTATTTCACGACACATTCAGTTTAATCAATAATAGTAAAATTTAGACCTAAAAATAATCGTATTCCTTGATTTGAAGCAAATACATAGCTAGGATCGAAAGTAAGTCCATTGGGGTTGTTGTTCGTGGGAATTACGTTTCCCCTACTATCGAATTGCACTTCTTTGTCAAAAGGATCAAAGGAACGAGCAATACTATTTGATGGAGGCGTAAAGTTTAATAAGTTTTTTACGCCCAAATATAATTCCAAGATTTTACCTGTTTTTTTTGTAAACTGCAAATTTTGTACGCTGAACCAGGGCGAATACTGATCTCTAGGATCCAGTGGCCCTAGTAAAGGTAATCGCATAGGTCCAAAAACATTTCCTGTGTAATCAATAGTCAACCCTAGAGGTTTAAGTCGGTAAGTAATTGTCCACACACCACTAAATCGTTCTGTCAGCAATTGTCTAGTCATTATTTTTTTATCAATGATCGAAACATCCATTAAAGTAGCTCCTGCCTGTAGTATTAGTCCGTTTTGAAACATAAAATCAACATTGAATGAAATTCCTTTCGAAACAGAATTACCATCTAAATTTGAATAGATTATTTTATTTGGATTTGACTCATAATCTGGAAGAATACGATTAGAAAAATAGTTGTAAAAAAAACTTCCATCTAATGTCAAAATTGATTTCTTCAAAATGATATTTTTAACATAATTGAGATTAGTATTCCAAGAAGTTTCTGGTTTTAAATCATCATTAAATTCCACAGATCTTGCACCTGTCAAGGCCGCATGATCTTCAGTAAAAACATTAGCTACCCGAAAACCGTTACCTAAACTAATCCGGATACTCTCATTTTTATCTTTTGAACTCCATTTGTAATTAACCCTCGGAGAAAAAACATTACCATGGATACTATTGTAATCATAACGAATACCTAATAATAACTTATGCTGAGTATTTAAATTAATTTCATCTTGTAAAAAGATCCCTGGTAAATGAATAGTTGACGGATTATTTTTAACGCCGTCTCCAATCATTGTTGCAAACGTATTATCATCATAATAGGTATACCGATAAGCTCCACCAATTAGAACTAAATGCTTATCTCTAAAAGGAGTATTCCATGTTATTTGTCCAAATCCAATATATTGATCCGCCTTGTAAGGAACTACTCCGTAATAGGAATTTTGTGCATGACCATTTCCACTAAATTGAATCTTTAAATCGGGTGCTGAAGGCAATGTGTAAGTACCAAAAGTTTCCCATCGATTTGTGTAAATACTTTCGGCATATATCAAATCACTTCCCCTATCAGATGGTTTCCAATTTATCTCTCCACCCCATCGATCTTCATAAACATATCGAACAGCGAAATTAAAAATGGGTTTATCATCTCGAAGAAAATCTATTTTATTAAACAATGAAAATCTATTTTGTAATGTTAAATCAGTAAATCCATCACCATTATTGTCAATAGGATTTTGATAGACAAAGTGATTAATTCCCAGCAAACCTTGTAATTTTGAGCCAAGATCATAATGCAAACCGATATCACTGTTCAATTCTCCCCAAGAGTTGCCAAAACTATCTAAAGAAAGGCTCAACCCATTTATTGGTTTTTTGGTTATAATATTGATAATTCCACCCACTGCCTCTGAACCATAAATCGTCGATGCAGATCCTTTTACTATCTCGATCTTTTGGATCAGCGATTGAGGAATTCCCGTAAACCCATAAACCGTAGATAGACCGCTAACGATAGGCATACCGTCTATGAGTACAAAAGTGTAAGGACCCTCCAAACCATTTATCTGTATATCTCCTGTATTACAAACATTACAATTAAGCTGTGGCCGAATTCCATTTATGTTTTGTATAGCTTCAAAAATTGAAGGAGTAGGATTTTTTTTAAAAAACTGTTTTGTATAAACCTCCACGGCTACTGGACTTTCAAGCTTACTTACAGGCACCAATGTTCCCGAAATAACAATTTCTTTGAGATGATCATCAGCTACTTCCAAATTAAAATTGAAATATTTGGGTACTCCTTCTTTGAATGTAAACACATATTTCTGAGTTTTAAATCCTATTGCCGAAACCTCTACAGTCCTTTTCCCTTGAGTTATACCCTCCAAAAGATATACACCATCTACATCGCTACTTGTTCCCAAAGACAAGTCTTTGATAAATACATTTACGAAAGGTTCGGAGATATTATTAAAAGTAATCTTACCTTGAAGCGATGTTGTTTGCGCATATGCATCGAATCTTACTAGTATTAATATTAATCCAAAAAATAATTTTATAAAATTCAATTTCATAAATGTAAATTAGCATTACAAAAATATAATAGTTAGTATTACCTAACAATATAAATATATATTGATTTTATACCTTCAACGGATGATGTCATTAACAGAAGAAAATTATTTGAAAGCACTGATTTATCTTTCTTTTCTTGCTCCCGGTATTAAAGAAAAAAAAGATGTAGGTACAAATGAACTGGCTTCTTATTTAAAACTCAAATCGTCTACGGTTAACGAAATGCTAAAAAGGCTCAAAGAGAAAAATTTAATACATCATGAAAAATATAAAAAAATTTCTTTAACTAACTCAGGTGAGCGCACAGGTTTAAAAATTGTTCGAAAACACCGTTTATGGGAAACTTTTTTATTTACAAAATTGGGCTTTGACTGGATAGAGATTCATGAAGTTGCCGAACAACTAGAGCACATAAAATCTGAAAAGTTGGTAGAAAAAATTGATATGTTATTAGGATATCCTAACTATGATCCTCATGGTGATCCAATTCCCGATAAGTGTGGAAAAATACCACAACGGATATGCAAAAATTTGTCTACTGTTGAAAGAGGAAAGAATTGTGTCGTTCTCGCGGTACGTAATACCTCGAGAGATTTTTTGAACTATCTTGAAGACTTAAATATTTCAATTAAAACTGAAATAGCTATCGTTGGTAAAATAGCTTTTGACAACTCTATCAAAATAAAAATTAAAAATAAACAGCATTCAATTTCAAACAAAGTGGCTGACAATTTACTCGTAGATGATAGCTTCAATTAAAATTATTATCGCATTTAGTTTTTTATAGTTTTGGTTGATTCGGTAAGAAAAAAAGACAGACATTCAATTTTCGTGGCACTTGAATTGAATAAGTCTACTTTTGATAGCTTATAAATATAAATGCTCAAAAATTAGAATTGCTAGCATTTGAATGCATTAAAATATACCTTCTCTAAATAACCTCCCATGTGTGATCTGACATTAATCGGACCTTTGCAACATAAGCTTCGAAAGGCATTTTTTTTCCCCACTCTTTGGGCCCTACCATAGACAAAACATCGCCCTCTTTTTTACGTTTATACAAAAAATATATTTTATCAATTACCGGTGTAAATCCAATATCTGCTTGATAGATACGCTCAGATACTGTTACTCGTTTTTTTAGTAAATTAGCTTGGTTCACCAAAGTCTGCATTTGGTCATAAAGTTGATGGAACTGTCGATTCGTTTGATCGTGCATTGCCGCTACTGCATTTCCTTTAATTCTTCCTTTATCTTCCGGTTTAATCAAAGCACTTCCAACGCTATGGGCGAATTGGATTAGGCCTGGAAAGTCAGTAATTTTTTCACGCTCTTTTTCAAGATCTATAGATGTTAAATCGATCTTATTTCCTGTTGATTTCGATGTTTTCATTGGCATTTTTTAAATTCTTTTTTACCCAAGGCGGAGTCGTACGCTGTGCTATATCAAATCCTATTAAAATTATCAATATCAAAAATATTCCCGATATTACAAAAAATATTCGTTTAGATCTTTTCATTATCAAAAACTAATTACAAATTTGACTTTTAGAATAATTTTAAATCTATAATTATGGATATTCAAGGTAAATTGATACAAAAATATGAAACAACAAAAATCAATGATTCGTTTCGTAAACGCGAGTTTGTCGTTGAGTATGTGGAAAATCCACAATATCCCGAATTCCTAAAATTTGATTTGATACAAGATAAATGTGATTTCTTGGAAGAATTTAATGTAGGAGATACCCTAAAAGTAGAATTCAATTTAAAAGGAAGAAAATGGACAGATCCTTCGGGTAATGATAAATATTTCAATACCCTCCAAGCTTGGAGGCTCTCTTTGGTAAGTTCTGAAGCAAATCTTATGGGCTCAGACAAACTAGATTCTAGCCCTTCTTTAGAGAACACGGCAGAAAGTTTATCTGAGGATGATGATTTGCCATTTTAACCTTTTTTAATGCCATATGTTCAATTTAAGACTACAAATCTCCCATCTAAAATAATGCTATTATCAAAACTGATAGATCAAAAAGTCAATTTTAAAATATTAACAATCTAACATCAATCTCACAAAAAGAAAGATATTATCAAATTTCCAAAAGTAGTATGCACTAAGTCATAGATTCTAAGTTGACAACTGCCAATATTTCAGGTAGCCAGAAGACATAGTTAAAATGTTCTGACTCAATTCATGTCTAAGACTATTTTGTAATTTAATCAAAGCATTTATTATGAGGTTAATAATCGAAATTTAACACCTATAAAAGATCAGTGGGTTGACGTTAAAATAATCTGAGTAATCCAAAAATGTTTAAAGCAGTGTATCCTGAATTTCATAAAGTTAAAAAAATTTACCAGTTTTTTACTTTGATTTAATCGGACAAATATCAATATCAAATACTCAATTGAAGGCAATTTTCAGTTGATTACAGGGTATATGGTTAACATTCCAATAATAAAAATAATTACTTCATTGAATAAACTCTTTTACTTAAACCATAAAATTTCATTTCTTTAATCGACATAAAATCTGCACTTGTTATGAACACTACAATAAAAATAATATTAAGTTATTTCCCCATCTTTTTATCGATCATCTCAACATTAAACACTATGAACTTTATGCTGACATTACACAAGTCACAATTTTCTCATCCCCTGAAAAAGGTTAAAAACTCATATCCATTTTATTTTTGATCATTTTCTATCGATTTAATTCCCCTGATCAATGGGCGTTATTACTTAAAAATTAGCAGCAGAAATAATATTTTCAAAAGTAATTATCACAAATAATTGTAAATTTAATTCTTTCCATTTGCGAGATAGCAATGTCCTCATCTCTAGGTAAATCTAATTCGCGCAACTGCATCACAATACTCTCTATACTACTGATGCTAAGCCACATGATAAACATACTAAACCCAAAAATTACTTATATAATAAGTCAATTTAAAGAAAAATTTTTGAAAAAATAGTAGATAATAACCTTCTCTCTAGAGCCATATAATACCTTTTGCTTGACATTCACTTTAGGGTCAGTTTCATTGGATATCTTCTCTATATTTGTTAATATACAGCTCTTTTTAGAGATTACATGGATTTTTCTGCGATTGACCTCATTGTTTTTGTAACATATTGCCTTTTAATTGTAGGTATTGGATTATACGTCTCAAAAGATAAAAAAGGCCATGAAAAAAATGCTGAAGACTATTTTTTGGCAGGTAAATCATTACCCTGGTGGGCCATAGGGACTTCCCTAATTGCAGCTAATATATCTGCTGAACAATTCATCGGTATGTCAGGATCTGGATTTGCAGTGGGTCTTGCCATTGCATCCTATGAATGGATGGCAGCCATCACCCTACTCATTGTTGGGAAATACTTTTTACCCATCTTCATAAAAAAAGGTATCTACACAATTCCAGAATTTGTTGAAAAAAGATTCAGTACTAATCTTAAAACGATATTAGCTATATTTTGGATTGCCCTTTACATATTTGTCAATCTCAGTTCGGTATTGTATCTAGGAGCATTAGCCTTCGAAACAATAATGGATGTATCCATGATTTATGCAGTTTTTGGCTTGGCACTATTTGCAGCCATCTATTCGCTGTATGGTGGACTTTCTGCAGTTGCATGGACTGATGTTATTCAAGTACTCTTCTTGGTGTTAGGTGGATTAATAACTACCTATCTGGCATTGGATGTACTCTCAGATGGAGCAGGTTTTTTTGGTGGCTTCAATCTTATATTAGAACGCGCTCCGGAAAAATTTCATATGATTTTAGATTATTCTAACGATCAATATAAGAATCTTCCTGGTATATGGGTTCTGATCGGAGGTCTGTGGGTCGCAAATATTTATTATTGGGGATTCAACCAATACATTATTCAACGTACATTGGCGGCCAAATCTCTTGGAGAAGCTCAAAATGGCATTGCTTTGGCAGCATTTTTAAAAATGATCATCCCCTTTATCGTAGTTTTACCAGGCATTGCTGCTTATGTGATGGTTAATGATCCTGAAGTTATGGCCAGACTCGGAGCCTCAGGACAATTGAATCTACCCGCTTTAGGTGCTTCGGATAAGGCCTACCCTTGGTTATTACAACTTTTGCCAACTGGATTAAAAGGGATCGCTTTTGCAGCCTTGACAGCAGCTGTTGTTTCCTCATTGGCTTCAATGTTGAATTCGACTTCTACTATTTTTACCATGGATATCTATAAGCAATACATAAATAAAAATGCCTCTGATCGTCAATTAGTTCAGACAGGTCGTTTAGCAGCTGGCATCGCACTGATCATTGCTTGCATCATGGCGCCCCTTCTAGGTAATATTGATCAGGCTTTCCAGTTTATCCAAGAGTATACAGGTATTGTCAGCCCTGGCATTTTAGCTGTCTTCTTACTAGGTTTATTTTGGAAGAAAACTACTAATCAAGCTGCGATATGGGGTGCCATATTCTCTATTCCCATTGCTATTAGTCTCAAATTCATTCCGGGAATACCCTTTATCAATCAAATGGGATTAACAGCGATAGGTACGATGATTCTAATCATTATCATCAGTTATCAGACAGGAAAAGGTGCAGATGATTCAAAAGGGATCAAATTGGACAAGAGATTGTTCTCGACAAGTCCTATATTCAATATATCTGCATTTATCATTTGTATTCTTACATCCGTTCTCTATACCATATTTTGGTAAAATATGTTTGCACTCAATTCAAAACAACAGAAACTTAAAAGGAATTTAATCAGTACTTTGAAATTTAGACTCTATTTGCTTTTCAACTTACCGATCGGTTGGTTGGCAGGAATGAAAATAATTGATTTCACTGAAAAGCATTGTATTACTAGTGTCCCCTTTAATTGGATCAATAAAAATCCTTTTAAATCTGTTTATTTTGCCGTCCAAAGTATGGCCGCAGAATTATCTACCGCCACAGCTTGTATGGTTGCCATTCAAGGTTATCAACCATCTATCGCCCTAATCATCGTAGATATGAAGGGGAAATTTCATAAAAAAGCAACTGGGAAATTATTTTTCACATGTATACATCAAAGTCAGGCTTATGATACTGCAGCACGAGCTGTAGCATTAAAAAAGGCCCAAGAGCTATCACTGAAAACAATAGGTAAAATGAGTGACGGTACTGTAGTATCTGAGTTTACTTTTACCTGGTCCTTCAAGCAAAGACAATCATAAGTCCTTAAGATATAAATTAGCCTTCGAATTTTTGATTGTAGAATCCAATGTGTTCATCAAATGCTCAATCTCATCTAATTTTTGATCATCATTGATTTTAAAACCTTCATAACCATTGGCGTCTAATCTGGTCATGACTAAGTGCATATCAATCTGATTAATATCCAAAGCTGGTTGATACCTAATGGCATCCTCATCTTGTACTTGACAAATTAATTCACATTGCTCAAGCTCCAAACATATATCATGTGTAAACCTAAAGGGTACATCTACTAACGCTGAAATTTCGTTCACACTTAAAGGCTTTTTGTTTTCTGATTTAAAATTTTCAATCATGTGATAAAATATCAGTAAAACCAACTTCCTTTTGTGATTAGAACTCATTTTAATACGCTCATACCTATACTTCCAAGTATCCACATGTTGTCTTGCGTAGGCATACTCTGCGCCAAAAAGTACTAAGATCCAACTGATTTGAAGGTAAATCATAAAAAGAGGTAGTATCACCAAGGTACCATATACGACACTGTAATTGGACATATAAGATTGACCATTAATCCATGCTAATTGAGTGAATTGAAATAAAATCCCAGTCAAGATAGCAGATATAGCAGCGGGAATAAATTTAACCTTGATATTGGGTAAGATGATATAAACAAGCATTAAAAGTAAAGATATAATTCCATAAGGAATTAACTTAAGGCTAAATAAAATGAATGGTCGAATAAGTCCTAAAACTTCAACCTCTGCCAAACTTTTCACCTCACTAGTAATATAAACGGTAACACTTCCAGATAAAATTAATAGCAGAGGAGCTAATAGTACCATAGCCAAATAATCACTTACTTTACGTTGCCAACTACGGCTTTTAGTATGCCATATCTCATTAAATGTCCATTCAACACTATATAAAAGCCTAAGCACAGCATAAAGAATGAAAATCATGGAAAATCCAATAATAACACCTCCATTGACAGTATCAAGCATTCTCTTGGTGAATTCTAAACTCATTTCCAAAATTTCCTCTTGTCCAAAGAATACATGATTCAGCTCTCTTTCCAAATACTTCTCTAGACCAAAACCCTTGGCAATACCAAAGGCAATAGACAGTAGTGGTACAATGGAGAGAAGAGAAAAATAAGTGAGACTTGAAGCTTTCTCAAAAATACTATTACGATCAAATTCTATAAAAGAGATAATAAAAATACGAAGGTTACGGTACATAAACCTTCGTTTACTATTGAGAGCAGATAATTTGACTTTCCATAGATCAACCTCTAAAAATTGCTTTATTTGGGAAAGATTTGATATAATGATCATAAATCAAGAATTAATTTAGTCCTTAGTGAAATGGATATCATTAAATATTTGCTAAGATAATATGACTGATTTGAAATTGAATTCAAAATTATGAAATGATCAAAAAGAATACTTCAACCGTAAATAAGCTGAAGAGGTGTTTTGACTGTCTTTATTGCAGAAAATTTGTCCTATTAGGTCTAAGTCAAAGTTATTTAAAGGAGCGAAAGTAAACGTGGGATTAATGAAAAGACCTGAATTACCTGGATATCCCAAAGTCAGCAAACTACCAGAAAACAAGGGATGAAAGGTATAGCTGGTTTGTAAGAAGGCATTCCACTTATATGGAGTCAGCGATCGAACATCTGCATTTGCAGAATTGAATAAAAATACGTTATCCTGCTGATTAACATAAGAATTATAAAAAACAGAAGCATTGAAGTACCAGGAATTAGGCAAAGAATAGTCCAATGATAAAGAAGTCAACCATGCATTTTGATCATTCTGTTTTAAAGTATAAAAATAACTCGACTCTCCTTTAAACCCTGCCAATCCTAAATTTCCAGCCCAACCTACCCCAGCGGTTAGATTGTTTTTCATGATCCCTCCAAGAGCTTGTAGGTCAAAGCCTTTCACATTCCACTTATACATTGCTGCTGCCGTAAATTCATCCCAGTTATCAGCAATCTTAATGGCAATCTCATAGCCTCCCGCGTAGCCAATGAATTTCTGAAAACGGAGGGCATCCGTACCGGGACGCTCTTCGTAGTCAAAATCATAAAGAGAATAAGCATTGAAAATATCATTAGGATTCCAGGCAAGATTAACGCCCCAATTAATCCTTTGACGTCCAGCTTTCAATTGCCATGAAGCATCGTTCCACTGTAGATACAATCGATCGATCATGATATGAAAAACCATCTGATCAAAGTCTTCGGTATAAGAAAAGTCAAAAAAATCATTGTTTACATCAATGAAATTGCCGAAAGATGGAATCGTTTTCACAGCGTCGCCATGGAACATTCGTGTCCGAACTTCCGTATTTAAGGTGAGCTTTTCGGTGGGATACCAAAAAAAATTGAGCCGATTGTGAATCAAATTATCGAACGTGAGGGAGTCCACATCCTGCAATGTCGTCAAATAAATCATTTCCTTAATGTACCCGTCTAAACGCCACTTTTTATTTGAATCTTGGGCACACAATGATAATGGAAGTCCAAGAACTAAAAAAAACCAAAATCTAGCGATGCTCATCCGAAACAATCACACCATCTTCTAACATAATCACCCGCTTAGCTCTATCAATCACCCTTTGATCATGCGTAGAAAATATAAAAGTGATATTTTCTTCTTCATTGAGTTTGGCCATGATGTCCAACAAGGCCTCAGTGGACCCTGAATCTAAATTAGCAGTAGGTTCATCTGCCAGTACAAATTTAGGACGTGAGGCCAATGCCCTGGCGACTGCCACACGTTGCTGTTGCCCACCTGATAATTCAGAAGGCCTACGGTCTCTTTGATCCTTGATACCCATGCGATCCAGCAGGTCATCAGAACGTTCTTGCATGGTTTTAGCATCCATATTTTGTAATACCATGATAAACTCAATATTTTCCTTAGCCGTCAATACGGGAATCAAATTATACGCTTGAAATACAAAGCCAATATGCTGCAGTCGAAAGGTGGTAAGCTGAGATTCACTCATGTCCTGAATAGAAACTCCACCTACTTCCACTGATCCTTCAGACCTGGCATCTAATCCGCCAATCATATTGAGCAAGGTCGTTTTACCACAGCCTGAGGGACCCACAATCGCCGTAAATTCACCCTCCTCAACTGATAGGGAAACGTCATTTATCGCCCTCACAGGGATGGTGTCGGGATTATAAATTTTACTCAGACTCTTTAATTCAATTACTTTCATAATTATACTTTTCTAATCGCTTCTAAAGGTTTTAAATTAACTGCTTTGATCGCAGGATAAATAGCACCCATCAAAGCGGTAATTATAACGACCAACATCAAAAAGAAATAAGTGGATTGCGCGATCTCGGGATAAAAAATAGCATCCCCACCATATTGCTCCAAGGCACCTGCATATTGAGATAAATCCATACCTCCATTCTTTTCAAAATACACATTGGTAAGAAAACCCGCTATTAAACCAACAGGGGCCGAAACCAATGAAATCATAAAGGTCTCCAAAACAATCATTAAAAATATCTTACGCTTAAACATACCAATCGCTCTAAGCATTCCGATTTCTTTAGTACGCTCAAGAACAGCCATCAACATCGTATTGATAATCCCAAATAGCAAAGCGAGCATCACAATCACAGTGATGACCTGTTTGGATATAGCCGAACCTTCCTCAATCATATCAAATTCTGGAGCAATCTCTCGATAGGTTCTCACCAAATTCTTAGTCTTCATTTCCATCTTCTTTTTAGTCTGTATAAGCGATTCATTATCCTTAAGTAAATAAGCAAATTCATTGAAGGAGGTATCTGTAGAATTAATTAATTTGGACAGATCTTGGTGCCGCAAATAAACCACACCGTTATTAATTCGAGGAGACTTAGAATGAAAAATACCCGATACCCGAAAAGCACCAGCCCGTATATTCACCTCCAAATCCTGAACCGTAATGACCACTTTGGATCTCACTTTGACTTTAAGTTTTTCGGCCAACTTTTGGCTCAATAGAATGGGGTTTCGCTTAATGTTTGTGAAATAGTCCCCTGCTATTAAAAAGCTTGGAAGGTTTGTCACGGCAGCTTCATCTGCAGGATCAATCGCATACACCTGTATCCCCAAATTTGTTTTCGGACTCGCCACCATACCGTTTACAATGAGACGACCTGAGACGGCTTTGATATCAGATATTTGAGAGTGAAATTCCAGCAACTTCGAGGGGTTTTTTACTTGGAAATCCAGACCTGGATCTGACAGGTAACCCTCATGATGAATTTGAATATGAGAGTAATCATGCTGTAAGGAATTCCGTGAGATGGCCCCCATCATACTGTTGTAAAATGATACCATAAAAATAATAGACCACACTCCAATAGCTACTGCCGACATCACGACAAAACTTCTCCTTTTAGATCTCCAAATATTTTTCCATGCAAGTGATAGAATCATTCATTAAGTGCTTTAATGATTTTCAATTGTTTGATTGCTAGCATCGGATAAATAGCCAAAAATAGGGCTATGACAAAAATGCTTATGCCTTGATTATAGAATATTTTGAAGTTCAGGGCAAATGGAATGATAGGCTCATAACCAAATTTCTCCATAGCCAATGCAGCATCCCCCGAAAGCAATATGGGATTTGACCAAAAATATAAAATAATGGGTGTGGCCATGAGCAAGCCCATAAGTACTCCCAGAAAAATTAATAAAAATATTTCTATGGCCACCATGGTTTGTATACGGTGTTTGTTCATCCCAATCGCGTTTAGAATTCCCAATTCATAGGTACGCTCTTTAATCATCATCAAAAAGGTTCCAAAAATTCCAAAGCCAATAACCACATAGAGAATGATCAGAATAACCCACCCCCCATAATAATCTAATTCAATTGAGGAAACTAAATCAGGCAGCATTTCCTGCCAAGTCATCAAACCAAGCTCTTTATCTTTCAAAATAGTTTCCATGTGTGATCTCATCAATTCAGTATCCTGTGAATCTTTTAGCAATATAGAATAGCTCGAAATCATATTTGGAGCAGATAAGAATTCTTGTAGGGTTTCGAGGGGAAGATAAATGGCACCCTGATTCAAAGCCGGAATTGGAAATTTCAAAATACCAGTCACTGGATATTTTCCAGCCGCGTTTACTCCATGATATCCCTGCCCCATGAGCACCAATGTGTCGCCCACCCTTAAATTTAAATTAGCAGCCAAACCCTGGGCCATCAACACGCCTCCCTTCTTGTTATAATCTCCTTCAATAAGTTTTCTTTTTAAATAAGAAAATTCGGCTTCTAACGGTAGTGATACTCCAAAAAGTGCCGCCCCTTTAGTCTTATCACCATATGAGGCCAAAGCAAAAGAACTCAGGCGAGGAACTCCAATCAAAATATCTGAGTTGGATAAATCCAATTGAATCAACTCTTGTTGATCAAAACTATTGTCAATAATTTGATCCTCCCAAAAGTCAACTTGATGGATTCCTAAGTGTCCTGTAAAAAATCGAGCAGAATTATCAATCATATTGTCATAGCTACCCAATTGGGAGGATTGCATTAGGCATGCGAAAAATACAGAAAATGCAATAGAAGAAGCCGTAATCCATGTCCGCTTTTTACTCCTCCAAACATTCCTCCAAGCCAATTTGATATATAATATCATTTACCTAATGGTTTTTAAATTTTGTACCGAAAAGAAACCTTCCTTCAAATCAATATCGTATTCAAAATCGCGATAAATGATCACCGTTTTCTGATCTGGATTTTCCGCTGGAATCATTTCCATTTTGGTAGGTATAACGCGTCCACCCATTTCCCTAATATCATATAAGGTCATGGTATTGATTAGGAATTCATCTTCATCGTAATATTTTATAATCAATTGAAAATAATCAACTTTACTTATGTAAGCCTCCAACTTACCCCATACCACGGCTGCATCCTCTTGGGGATACATCACAATTTTCCAACAATCATATAAGCCGATGGTCGTATCTCCTATGAATTCGTGGCTATAATCTACCACCATAGAGGATTGATTGACCAGATCATCATTAGTAAAATCCGACCCCATCCAACTTTGCATCATCATAGAGGGTGGCATCTTAATAATCCGATCTATACTTGGTTGCCAACTCCAAAGCTCTTTATCACGTTTCAAGGTACCTGTTCCCTCATCTCGAGCAGGCTCAGTAATTAGTACTAAACTGTAATCTACTCCCTTACCCCAAACTTTCATGGAAATCTCACGGGTCCATTTGGGTCTGACTATTTTCATGGTCATAGTACCTCTGTTCGTTTTCCCTTGCATTTTTTCATCTGCCTTGGTAATGACTTGAGTGGCGGTTTGAGCAGTTAACAAATGTGATGTGACTGCAAAAAAAATAATGACTAATAGATTCTTCATTATTTACAATATTTATTGAGGAAAACTTTTTCTAATTCATCCAAGGGATAATCCTGCTTGAACCAAAGATATTGAATAGAAATACCATCCAAAAGAGCAACTAATATTTTGGCTTCTCCAGTGGGGTCTGGCCATTTCAATTCAACCAATAATTTTTCAATGAAAACGATCGATTCATTCATCTTTGTATTGTACAAATCTCTTGCGAAATCAAACTTATCTAATTGCATTCCTAGATTAAGCCATAATGTCAATTTCTCAAAATCATCTCTTAAAGATTTAAAAAATACCCTTAACATATTCTCAAACGCTTCACTTGATGTAGCCTTAGAGGCCACAAAAAGAAGTTTTTCTGTCTCTTTAAAGACATCCAAAAGTAGTTGCTTGATCAATTCCTCTTTATTAGAAAAATAATGATACATCAAGCCCTTTGAGACCCCAGCCAGTTTCATAATCTCTGATATGCTAGTGTTTTGATATCCTTGCGTACCAAAAAGCTTGAGGGCTGCATCCAAAATCTTGGCTTTGGACTCCTTTCTAATTTGCTCAAATTGGTCTTTTGTTTTAGGACTCATTTTTTTGACTGACCGACTAGTCAATAACAAAATAAATAAATAAAAAACTAAAAAACAACGACCGAATCTTATTCGTCACGAAGTACTCCTTTTTAAGGTCAATACCGTAATCTCAGGTAGAATACCAATCCGACCAGGATAGCCCAAAAAGCCAAAGCCCCGATTAACGTAAAGACTTTGAGTCCCCTTTTGATAAAGATCCGCCCATTGCTTGTACACATATTGAGAAGGGCTCCAACGAAAATCTCCTATCTCCACCCCAAATTGCATCCCATGGGTATGTCCTGCCAGCATCAAATCTATGTCAGGATATTCAGAAAGCACTTGAGCATCCCAATGGCTCGGATCGTGGGACATCAATATCTTGTAAGGAATTTCTTCACTGCCCTTGTAAGTTTTGGTCATATCTCCATATTTTGAGAACCTACCTACTCCCCAATTTTCAAGTCCTAGCAATGCAATGGATGATTCATTTATAGTAATGATCTTGTTTTCATTCAACATGATGTTCCATCCCATGTACTCATGCATTTGATGTAAATTTTTAATATTTCGTTGTTTTTCCATCATCGAATCCCAACGATGATAATCCCCATAATCATGATTTCCCATGACCGAATGGACCCCTAAAGGAGCTTTAACTTTAGAAAAGAGATCTAAATAAGGTTTGGCTTCATCACTTTGATTATTTACAAAGTCTCCAGTAAATAGTACTATATCTCCCCTTTCTTGATTAATGATATCCACTCCACCTCTAACCGCTGTCTTATTGAAAAAACTACCAGTATGGATATCAGATATTTGTATTAACCTAATCCCATCGAAGGCCTTTGGTAAATGAGGTGAGTAAATATTTCTTCTTCTGATACGATAGTCATGTGCACCTGATAAAATCCCAAACAAAAGACCCATCATCGGCAGCGTACTAGTAAGCAAAGCAGCTTTACCTATGAATGCTGTTCTTCCGGCAATCCGTGCATCATCCTTACTGATAACAAACTGAGTGAGGTAGCTAATCAAACGACGTAAATCATCTCCCAATAGCATCAAGCAAGCAAATAATTTACCGATCAGATTAATGAAAAATAAAGCACTTATAAACACCCGAAGACCTGCATACAAGGTTGAGTCAAGTTGTATATATAACATAAAGCTTGCGATCATCAGTACAACCCAAAGCCAATAAGTTGACCAAACCCATCGGGTAACCGAAAGCGTAGATTTTAACGTAAGCAATTGAACCGCCTGAAACACATGGTATTCAATTAGAAAATAAATTAGAACAATGACACTGAGGACAACAATTCGATTCATGTGGATTGTAATGTGGTAATTGAAAATCTCACTTTAATCAACTGAGCCCCAGGCGACGATTGATGCGGGCAAAGAACAAATACATCACTGGAACAATGATCAGTGTCAAAAATGTAGCAAAGGTCAATCCGAAGATAATGGTCCAGGACATCGGACCCCAAAAAGCTACATTGTCACCGCCAAAATAAAAATCAGCATCATACTCGCTTAAAAATTTCATGAAATCAATATTAATGCCAACTGCAAGAGGAATCAGACCTAAAATCGTAGTAATTGCTGTTAACAATACCGGACGGAGACGTGTAGCTCCTGCCTCAGCTATGGCGTCAACAATATGGGAAATTTCGAGACGATCTAGACCTAATTCAGTGCGTTTTCTTTTTCTACTTACTTCAATGAAATCAATCAATACTATTGCGTTATTTACTACAATTCCAGCTAAAGAAATAATTCCTATCATAGTCATAATCACCACAAATTCCATTTGGAAAATAATTAAACCCATGAATACACCTATGGTACTTAAGATAACAGAAATCATAATGATAAAAGGCGTAGTAACTTTATTAAACTGAGAAACAATGATGAGGAAAATCATGAAAATGGCCAGAAGTAAAGCATTACTTAGAAACGCCATCTCCTCGGCCTGTTTTTCTTGTTCTCCACCAAATTTGAAGGAATATCCATAGGGCAATTCAAATTTTTGAAGTACTTTTTTAATCTCATCATTAACCATTGTTGGGTTGTAACCGCTCTCTACATTTGAACTCAAGGTAATTACCCTACTCAAATCTTTCCTTCTAATCGATCCATAAGTTGTACTCAATGATGCCTTAGCAACGGAAGAGATCGGTACAATATGCATTTTCCCATCGGTTTGATCTCTAAAAACAATACTTTTATTCATCAAGGCGTCTACATCGTTGCGGTACTTATCCATGAGCCTTAATTGAATGGCATATTCTTCCTCACCTTTCTTAAATTTGGAAATCTCTCTACCAAATAAAGCGGTACGAATCTCGCTACCTATTGCACTAGTGGACAATCCAAATCTTCGCGCCTTATCTCGATCTATTTCTATGATCAACTCAGGTTTACCCGTCTCTAAGTTTGCTTTTAATTTTTCAATTCCTTTGATCCCCGCTTTATTAATAAAATTCTCCATATTTTCAGAAATTCGAACCAATTCCTCGAAATCATCTCCAGTAATTTCAATACTAATCGGTTTTCCTGTCGGAGGTCCATCTGAATTTTGATCTACCGTAATCTGTACTCCTGGATAACCTATCAAACTTTCGCGAACCTCGTCCATAATTTGAGTCGTAGATATACCCTTTCTAAATTGAAATTCTTGGAAATTAATGGTCAATCGTGCTTTATTCGGAGTATCCTTTTGACCAAATGCTGAAGGATCGTTGGGATCTGAGGTACCTTCTCCAACACTAGAAACTACCGATTCTATTAGGGAGCCATATGGCTCCATTAGCTTAATAATCTTATCTTCTATTTTATGAGAAAAAGAGTTTGTAGTTGTTACGTCTGTTCCCACTGGGAATTCAATAAATACATTGATGTATTTTGGATCTGTTTTTGGGAAAAAAACTACCTTGGGAGGAAATATACTCATCAACAAGAAGGATAATATCAATAAGCCTATTGTACCAAAAAAGAATACATAAGACCAGATACCTGATAATGAAAACTTCAATAATATACTGTATTTATCCTCCAACCAAGGCAAAAATTTATTTTGAAACTTCCTCGATCCAGGAGCGAGTATATAAACATTTAATAAAAAGATAAAACCAAAAATAAACATCAAATTACCCATCAAAGAATAGCCTAGAAGCAGTAATAATACAGCCAATAAAACCACCATTGTGAAAGTAATAAAAATCCGTTTATGATTAAGCCTTTCTCCTTTGTCTAATTGCATAAAAACTAGGATAAGTACTGGATTAATGACCAAAGCAACAAATAATGAAGAGGACAAAGTAACGATAAGCGTGATAGGTAAATATTTCATAAATGCTCCAGTTAAACCAGGCCAAAACGCTAATGGCAAAAAAGCTACTAAAGTAGTAGCCGTTGAAGCTATAACCGGCAAGGCAACCTCACCAACACCTCTCTTTGTTGCTTCAAAAGCATTAATGCCTCTTTCTCTCAATCGATAGACATTTTCCACTACTACTATACCATTATCGACTAACATCCCCAAGGCCATTATAAGAGAAAACAAGACCATAATATTGATGGTAAATCCGATGATTCCTAAAATGATAAAAGAAATGAACATTGAAAGTGGAATAGCAATACCCACAAATAATGCGTTTCGAACACCCAAAAAAAACAGTAAAACAAGGACCACTAAAATAACTCCAGAAATAATGTTGTTCTCCAAGCTATCGACCATCATTCGAGTCTGTTCAGACTGATCATTGGTTTTCACAATAACCAGTCCTTCCGGAAATCTATTTTTATTTACATCTTGAATAATTTTGTCGATTTTTTCAGTTGCCGTTAATAGATTTTCACCACTTTTTTTGATCACGTCTAGCATTACCACTGATTGAGTATATAGTCGCGCATAACTTTCTTTTTCCTTGTAATTAAAGGTTACCTCAGCAATATCTTTGAGATAAACAATATTTCCTTTCTCACTTTTGATAACTACCTCAAGAAGATCTTCAAAGTGATCAAATTCCCCCACAATTCTTATCGATCTACTTATTTCTCCTGCTTTCATATTTCCAGCAGAAAGGGTTATGTTTTCACTTCTTATAGCCTTCTCGATGTCTCCGAACCCCACCATCCTAGATTCCATTTGATGTGGATCAATGTTGATTCTTACTTCTTTTTCATTTATCCCTCGTATTTCTACTTTCGATATCTCTGAAAGTTTTTCAATCTCCTCTTCTAACAGTTCGGCATAATAATTAAGCTCTTCGATACTGAAATTACCTGAAAGATTAATATTCATTACCGGGAATTCGGAAAAATTCATTTCAAAGATATTTGGGTCTTGTTGAAGATCGGTGGGAAGTTCAGGCTTCGAACGGTCTACAGCATCTTTGACCTTGGTAAGTGCATCTTGGATTTCAGTAGTTGTAGTAAATTCAACCATTATAGTTGAATAATCCTGTACCGAGGTGGAAGTAATATTCTCCACATCCGAAATCGTATTCAACTCTTTTTCAATCGGCCGAGTAACTAAATTTTCAATATCAATCGGAGAATTACCCGGATATGGCGTTCCTATGTACACTATGGGTTGTTCTATTTCCGGAAAGTTTTCCTTAGGCAATTCCATATAACTAGAAATTCCCAAAAAGACTACCAAAACGGTAAGAACAAAAACTGTAATTTTATTTTTTAAAGCAAAAGTGGTCAAGCCAAATTGCTTATCCTCACCTTCTGGATTATTATTCTGAGGCCTTTCTAAATTTTTTTCCATTTTATTTATCAACGGTGATCTCAACCAATGTTCCTTGCGCAAGAGCTCTGTATCCTTTATTAACAACCATTTGATGCTCAATTAAACCCGAAACTATTTCTGTTCGGTCATCAAAAGAATAACCAGTACTCACATAAGCTTTGCTAGCTTTTTTATCTTCAGTCTTGCCCTCTAAGACATAAATAAAGCTTCCTCGGTTGTCTGTTTGAATCAATTTAGAGGGTACAACGATAGCTTCATCATTCGAATAATCTACTAAGCGTAAAATAACTACTTGATTGGGTCTTACCACAAAGTCCACTTCAGGCATGGCAATCTCCAATTCAAAGGTTCTATTTTGATCGTTAATTACTTGTCCTAACGAAGAAATCACCGAGGATTGATTTTGATTTTGATTAGGAAAATAAATTTGAACTCTATCTCCTAAAGAAAACTTACCTAATAATGACTCCGGGATATCAGCTTTCAAATAATTTGATTTAGGATTAATTAATCTGACCATGGGTAACCCGGGTTGAGAGAACTCTCCAATTTTGGCTACAACTTTGTCCACCACACCATCAAAAGGTGCAACTATAGTAGACATCTTCAATTGTGATTCCAAAGTTTTCAATCTTCGAATCAAAGATTCTTTGTTATTTTTTGCCTGCAAATACTGAATTTCTGTTCCAATATTTTGACTCCAAAGATTAGATCGTTTCTCAAAAAGCACAGTAGCTAAATTTAATTGTGTCTTTATTTCTTCAATACCGTTTTGCACCACTTCTGAATTGAGCGACACTAGAGGCTGACCTTTCTTTACTGCTTGTCCTTCCGATATGTAAATATTTTGAATCTTTCCCATTGATTCTGCAGTTAGCAATACATTTTTCCTTGAAGCTACCGATCCTCTTACTTCTGTCTCATGATGAAATTTTGAGGCTACCAATGAAAAAGTAGTCACCAATGTTCTATTTGACGTTAAAGCTGCCTCAGCGTCCAAAAAATGAAGATCTTTTTCTAATTCAATGATCTCGTTATTTATTTCCTCAAGTTGTATTTTTAGAACCTCTATCCTTTTTCTTCTACTCTCCTCACCCGATGAATTTTCGCATGAGGAAGCAATCAAACAAATGCTAAGAAGTGTTAAATATTTCTGTGGTATTTTCATTTATTTATAGTTTCGTATTATATAAAGTACCCGTCGCTTTCAATAAATCAATTTTAGATAAAATGGATTTATACAATGTGATCAAATAATTTGTTTGAGCTGTCTTGTATTCATTATCGGCATTAGTTAATTCTAAATTTGAACCAATACCCTCTTGAAATTTAATTTTTGTAATTCGGAAGATGTTGGCTGCAAGTTCTTGATTTTGACGTTGAACCTCCAAGATTTTCAGATTACTCTCCAAACTCATCTTCTGTTGAACTATTTCAATCTGAATATTTTTTTGCAGAAAACTTTTCTGATAATCCAACTGACTAATTTTAATTTTAGATTGTTGAATTTTAGTTTTTTTAGAAAATCCTTCAAATAACGGGATGGATACAGTTGCACCTACGATTCCAAAATTAAACCAATTGTCAGCAAGTAAATCACTGCCTAGGCTTCTTGCATTATTAAAGCCATAATTAAAGTTCCCATATATTTTTGGCAGGTATTCTGACAAGTAATTCTTTTTATCTAGCAAAGCTAAATTTCTATTGGTCTCCAACAAAGAATACTCAATTCGATCATTATAATTAAAATTAGTGGGTATATCCGGGATATCAAGGTTGACATCCCTCAAGGGAGTAGTAAGTACTAATGGGATTTCCAATGGCATACCCATTTGAAATTTCAACAACTTTTGGCTGATCTCTGAAAGTTGAATCTGTGTTTCCAAGCTTACTTTTATATTGTTATAACTCACCTTAATTCTATCTACGTCGATCTGTTCAGCAAATCCATTTTGATACATCTGAGTAGTTTCTCGAAGTAAGGTATCCAACCTACTAAAGTTTTGATTTAGCAAATAAAGCTGCGCTTGATTGATCAACACATTATAATATGATTTAGTCACCGCCTCTACCACTTCAATTTTAGTACGTTCATTTTCTTTAATAGATAACTGCTTAAAAGTTTTAGAAGCCTCGATACCTACAAAATAAGCACCATCAAAAATGAGCTGACTCACTCCCATGCTTACATTCCCATCAAAAGGTAGTGCAAATTGAATTTCGGTAAGAGTTCCAGGGGCCAGGGTCCTATCAAAATTACTGGCATCTACCAGACTAGTTTGAACTTCGAAGTTATAGTTTAACCCTCCTTGAATCATTGCTTGAGGTAAACCCAATGCAACAATTCCTCGAATTTTAGCTTCTGCATCATTTATGCTAAGTTCTGAAATTTGAATCGATTCATTATTCCCAAGGGCGTATTCCAAACATTGCTCAATGGTCATTTCTTGTTTCTTCTGAGCAAAAGCAAGTGGAACACCAATTAGCGAAACACTACAGAGGGAAAAAAATATATTTCTCATTCCTGATAAATTACAAGGTTTTATTTTTGACTGCATGCTGCACTTCTTGGGGGAATTTCTCATATAATTTTCGACCTTTATTTGTCAAAAGTCCGTGTATAAAATGATCGAGCACTTCTAATTGAACTTGTTTAAAATCAAAATCAGTACTTGAAAATACTGTGGGCTTAAACATCAAACTTACTTGTTCCACTCGTAATCTTGCCAGAATATTAGCATCAATATCGGGCCTGTAATAACCCTCTATGACCCCGCGAACAATATTATCTGCAGTGTGACCTTGAATACATTTATCCTTAAAATTCAAAAATTTTTCCCATGCATTAGGATGAAACCTTTGAATATCAAACAATGTCGACGGGTTCAACTGTCCCAAATTTTTTCGCATTATTTCAGCCAACCCGTGAATCTCTTCTATTGCATTTCGTGAAGAATCATGAATTCTTTTAAAAGCTTTCTCCTCTCTCTCGATATGGGAAATCATAGTAGCAGATACCAACTGATCTTTATTTTCAAAATATTGATACAAGGTTTTTTTTGAAATTGACAAGGTGCGTGCTACTTCATCCATCGTAATACTTCTTACCCCTAGTCGCATAAAAAGGTCTTCCGCCACTGAAACAACTTTAGCCGTCATCATGTGTGTTGCTTGACTCATCATTCAAAAACAAAAATAATTCCATAAAACTTTAAAAACTAAAATAATATTTAAAGTTTCCGGAGTTTTTATTTTAAAAAATAAAAATCTATCTGTCAGTTTTAGCCGATAAAATAATTGCAGTCAGGCTTTAATTATTGAAGTTTGAAATCAAGGCATAATAGGATTTTAAACAACAAATTGAATAATATACTCAATTCCAAAGTAATGATATATAACGTCAAGGAAAAAATTGTCGCTTTTTGGAATACCACAACATTAGAATACCAGTTCTTATTTTTACATAAAAGTTTCAATTGCTTAATATTGAAAATAGCTGTACTAGAGCTATATCCTCACATTATAAAAAAAAATCAAGCATTTACTTAAATCTTGTTATAAATTGGCTGTTACAACCGAAATTGATTTATTACCAGATTAAAAATATTAACAAAAATGTCTGCTGAGATCAAAAAAAGTTTGAAAAACACAGTTTGGCCTACACCATTTCTGGTAGAAGTGATTTAAAATTATTGTCTTTTCATAGTTTTGGGCAGGATTGTTACGCATTCGATCAATATCATCAAAAATTAATAGAATTTCAAATCTACTCTTTTGATCTCATTTTTCACGGAGAAAGTTTATATCCAGAAAAAAAATTAAGTCAAAAGAATTGGTTTACTATTATGTCAATGTCTTTTGAACACGAGCAAATTAAAAAATTCTGTGTAACTGGGTTTAGTTTAGGAGGTCGGTTCGCAGTCTTTTTAGCAATATATTTTCCCACGTATGTTACCCAATTAATCTTAATTGCTCCAGATGGTTTTTACAAATCTCAGTAGTATCGGATCAGCACTTTATGGCCTACCAGACTTCTATTCCATTTTTTAACTCAAACTTTTAAGCAATTCCATTTTCCCATGAAATTCTTCCAATTTATAGGTTTATGGACAACTCAATGAGTAAATTTATTAAAAAGGAACTCTCCACTCGAGCAGCTCTTAAAAGAGTGTTCAACTCTTGGGTTTATTTAAGAGATATCTCGTTTTCAAAAAATACTTTAAAAATTTTCTTAAAGAATTTTTCCCGTTTAGATGTCTTTTTAGGTACTCAAGATACCCTCATTAAAACTAACGAAATTATCCCTTTTTTGACCGGTAAATCCTATACCATACTGAAAGAGAAGCGCCACAAAATACCTATTCATCCAGCCGTGTTAACGTATATACAAAATATTAAAACGAATCCCTGTGAAGGTGTACAGCAAAGCAAATTTTGAACTATTTTTACAAATTTACAGGTAATTATGATCTACTTTTTTAAAAAATCTAAAACTGAATACTTATCAGTAGGAAGTCATTCTCATCTCAAAACTAAAGACTTAGCTAAATTATCTTGGTTATTCTCTGGTGCTGAGCATCTAGAAAATGATGAAATATCTGGGCCCTTCAGTGGACCTAGAAAAGAAATGATCACACCGTGGAGTACCAATGCAGTAGAAATAACTCAAAATTGTAATATCATAGGTATCTTTCGTATCGAAACTTTTAATAAAGATCAGATAGATTTTGATCCCATGCTTGAGCAAAAATATACCATCTTAAATCAAGCCATTTTTTCGTTAGACCAAAAGCCTTCTCCTATTCTCACCGTTGAAGATATTCCTTCTTTTAATGAATCACAAGGATTAGCATTAAGTAAGGAGGAAATCAACTTCCTTATTGATATTTCCAAAGAAATAGGTAGATCCCTTTCGGATTCAGAAATTTTTGGCTTTTCACAAGTAAACTCAGAACATTGTAGGCATAAAATTTTTAATGGAAATTTTATCATCGACGGTAAAGCAAAAGAAAAAACTTTGTTTCAATGGATAAAAAAAACCTCTAAAGATCACCCCAATTTAATTGTATCAGCTTATAAAGATAATGTTGCCTTCATTCGAGGACCTCGAATTGAACAATTTGCTCCCAGGTCACAAGATAAACCTGATTATTTCGAAACAAAAACTTTCGATTCAGTCATTTCATTGAAAGCTGAAACACATAATTTCCCTACTACCGTAGAACCTTTTAACGGAGCTGCAACTGGAGCAGGTGGTGAAATAAGAGACAGACTTGCCGGTGGTCAAGGAAGCTTACCTTTGGCTGGTACCGCGGTTTATATGACAGCATATTCAAGATCAGATAAGGGCAGAGTATGGGAGACACAAATCAAGGCCAGAAAATGGCTCTATCAATCTCCCGAAGAGTTACTCATCAAGGCCTCTAACGGTGCCAGCGATTTTGGTAATAAATTTGGTCAGCCCTTAATTTGTGGATCAGTACTAACTTTTGAACACGAAGAAAATGGTGAGATTCATGCATTTGACAAAGTAATTATGTTAGCAGGTGGCATCGGATTCGGAAAACGTAAAGAAGCTATCAAAAAAAAGGTTTCACCTGATAAAAAAATTATTGTTTTAGGAGGTGATAATTATCGTATTGGCATGGGAGGTGGAGCTGTTTCTTCAGTGGAAACAGGTGCCTATGAAAATTCCTTAGAACTCAACGCAGTTCAACGGTCAAACCCGGAAATGCAAAAACGTGTCTCTAACGCGGTCCGTGCCATGACGGAACTCGAAGATAATCCGATCATCTCAATACACGATCATGGTGCCGGAGGTCATCTCAATTGTCTCTCAGAATTGGTAGAAGACACAGGTGGAAAGATAAACGTAGACAAACTGCCATTGGGTGACCCTACTCTGTCCGATAAAGAAATATTAAGTAATGAATCCCAAGAACGAATGGGATTAGTAATCGGAGAAGAAAATACCGAATACCTTAAACATGTGTCGTTAAGAGAAAGAGCACCTTATTATGAGGTTGGCACTACCTCGTCAGATCAAACATTACTTTTTATCAATGAAAAAAAAACAAAAGCTTTTGAGCTTAAATTGGAGCATCTTTTTGGTACTTCTCCCACGACAATTATCAAAGGTAATACCCTTATCAAAACTTTTAAAAAATGTAATTATATTACCTCTCAGCTGGAAAAAATGATCCAAGACATTTTCAAACTAGAGGCCGTTGCTAGCAAAGATTGGTTAACCAACAAAGTAGATCGCTCGGTAACGGGAAAAGTCGCAATACAGCAAACTGTCGGTGAAATCCAGATTCCGTTAAACAATGTTGGAGTCATGGCCCTCGATTTTAAAAGTTATAAAGGGGTCGCTACCTCCATTGGTCATGCGCCTGCTGCCGCCTTAATCAATCCAGGTGCCGGATCACGATTATCGGTTGCGGAGACTTTGACCAACCTTGTATTTGCGCCATTAACTCATGGTTTGAAAGGAGTGTCCCTAAGTGCGAATTGGATGTGGCCTGCTAAAAATAAAGGAGAAGACAGCCGATTATACACAGCTGTCAAAGAAATCAGCGAATTTGTGTCCGAACTTGGTATCAACATACCCACAGGAAAAGATTCTATGTCCATGACCCAGAAATATCCTGACGGTCAAAAAGTAATGGCGCCTGGTACGGTAATCGTAAGTGCAGGTGCTGAGGTTAGCGATATAAGAAAAGTTATATTACCTGTCCTCAAACCTATCCAAAATTCAACATTGGTTTATATTGACTTTTCAGGGGGAACGTTTGAATTAGGAGGAAGTAGTTGGGGACAAACGCAAAATACACTTGGAAATCAAACACCGGATGTGAAGGCGACTACTTTTAAGTCCACATTTAATTTTGTCCAGCAACTCATCCATGACGATCTCGTTCTGGCGGGTCATGATGTTGCGACAGGCGGATTGATTACTACACTGCTAGAAATGAATTTCCCAAATCAATCTGGCGGTATGGAAATTGATTTATCTATCATACCGGAATCCGATATTATTAAACTTCTTTTTGCCGAAAAACCAGCAATTGTATTACAGATAAAAGCTGCCGCCATTTCAGTACTAGAATCCTCATCTATTATTTTTTACCCTATCGGAAGACCCATTGCCTCTCGTAAATTGAGCATAACACAAGCAGATTTTATTCTTAATCTAAATATCGATGATTACCGGAATCAGTGGAGTCACACCTCCTTCCTACTTGACTCTAAGCAAACATCGCCTCACCTGGCCAAACTTAGATTCAAGAATTATGGCCTACAGCCATTAACCTTTAGCTATCCCCAATATTTTGAAGGTACCTTTAACAGTTATGGTATTGATTTAAATAGAAAATCATCATCAGGTCTTCGCGCCGCTATCATCCGAGAGAAAGGAGTTAATGGAGACCGGGAAATGGCATATGCACTTTGGATGGTGGGTTTCGATGTTAAGGATGTTCACATGACTGATCTTATCAGTGGACGAGAAGATCTGACGGATATTAATTTTATCGTCTTTGTAGGTGGTTTTTCAAATTCTGACGTACTGGGATCTGCAAAGGGCTGGGCAGGTTCATTTTTGTACAACCCAAAGGCTAAAAAAGCTATTAACCATTTTTATGATCGTGGGGATACACTCAGTCTAGGTGTTTGCAATGGATGTCAATTGATGATGGAATTAAATAAAATATATCCAATTGATATCAATCATCCAAAATTAAGCTATAATCTATCAGGTAAATTTGAGTCTGCCTTTGTCAATGTAACAATAGAGCCCAATGATTCTGTTCTTTTAAATTCTTTATCTGGGTGTAAATTGGGTATTTGGATAGCACACGGAGAAGGTCGATTTAAACTAGAAGGGAATGAAAATTCTTATGAAATACCTATGAAATACAGTTACGATGAATTTCCCGGAAATCCAAATGGTAGTTCTTTCGACGCAGCAGCGCTAACCTCTAAAGATGGTAGACACTTAGCAATGATGCCACACTTAGAGCGGTCTCTTTTCCCTTGGAATTGGGGACATTATAAAAATAAATTGGCTCATGAAGTCAGTCCATGGATAGAACCTTTTGTGAATGCCAGAAAGTGGGTAGCTCAAAAAAAATTTAATTATAAAAGTAACTAATATATAATTGTGACTTTTTAATTTTAACAAATAAATTCTATTTTTGCAGTCTCATTGGCCTATGGTGTAACTGGCAACACGTCTGATTTTGGTTCAGAAGAGTCTAGGTT
>CAJWQD010000028.1 GCA_913045135.1 uncultured Flammeovirgaceae bacterium
TTTTTTCCCATTTTGATCCTCCATCGATCGATTTGTAAATACCTCCTTCACTAGCCGTCCCTCCACTGATAATAGTCCATGGCTTCCGTTCTGCTTTCCACGCACTAGCAAACATTATTTGCGGATTTCCGGGTAAGAATTCAACATCGGAGATACCAACCGTTTCAGAAATAAATAATATATTTTTCCATGTTTTACCTCCATCTTTAGTCTTAAATAAGCCTCGCTCCGGATTGGATTTAAAGGGATCACCTATGGCAGCTGCATAAACTATATTATGATCATATGGATGAATTAAAACACGACCAATCTGACCTGTTTTTTGTAAACCCACATGAATCCAGTTTAGACCTGCATCAATAGACTTATATAAACCTTTCCCTTTGATTACGTTACTACGCAAGCCATCAGAACCTGTTCCCACATACAAAATATTGGGATCTTTCTTAGCAACCGCTATCGCCCCAATAGAGGGTGTCTCAAAAAAGCCATCAGAAATATTTTCCCATGAAACCCCATAATCTGAAGATTTCCATAAACCCCCGCCAGTACTTCCCATATAAAAGACGCTAGGCTGTGATATGACACCTGATACGGTAGTCACTCTTCCCCCTCGCATAGGGCCTACATGTCGGTACTTAAATAAGGAAAAGTCGGTTTGAGGCCAAGACTTAAAAAGGAATAATAATAAAAAAATAAAGAAAAGAGAACAACGCATGGTCATCTGTTTATTACAAGTTAAACATTACATCTATACATTCAATAATTTATTTTGAAAAGTTACTTACCGATATTTTGGGACATGAAACACCTTTTAACTATTATTGATAATACATAAAACGCCATCTCTCCAAAAATTTGGTGTAATAAAAACACCGAAAAAAATCAGCTATTGAAAAATACGAACTTTTATTGATTTACTCGATGGAGTATTACTTTTACGTGCTTTTAATTCTAGAGGAATTAAGACATTGCACTCCGGGAAATAAGTTGCAATACAGCCCTTTGGAATATTATAAGCAACTATTTTTAACCCCGAAACCTCTCTTCTCTTTTCTCCATAAAAATTATAAACAGTAACGGCACGAGCTGTGTCAAGATCATGCTTCTTAATATCAATTTTATTCATTAGAACTATTTTTCGGGTCCCGTAAATCCCTCGATAACGATCATCTAATCCATAGATAGTGGTATTAAACTGATCGTGGCTTCGAATCGTCATCATGAGTAATTCATCTGGGTCGATTCGATAGTTGGGAAGTTCATTTATGGTAAACCTAGCTTTGCCGATGTCATTGGTAAATTGTTGATTTCGTGGGCCATTGGGCAAATCGAAAATACCGTCTTTCTTGAGCTTCTCATTGAAAGATTCAAAGCCATTAACAGCTTTACTTATCAGGGTTCTAATTCTATCATAATTATCAATTAATGCATGCCAATCAACAATATCATTTCCTATGGTCCTAGATGCAATCTGAGCGATGATATGAGGTTCACTCAAAAGACGGTTTGTATGTGATTTCACGAAGCCCCGCGTGGTGTGTACTGTCCCCATGGAATTCTCCACTGTCAATGTTTGAGGACCCGACTTTTCAATAATGGTGTCGGTCCTGCCTAAACAAGGCAAAATCAATCCTATCTCACCATGGTGCAGATGGGATCGATTCAGTTTGGTCGAAATATGCACTGAAAGTTGGGTCTGCTCCAAGGCTTGTGTCGTAAAATCCGTATCTGGCGCTGCTGATAAAAAATTGCCCCCAAGTGATATGAAGTATTTTCCGGGTTCTTTGTGCATCAACGCTATGGCTTGCACGACATCAACACCGTGTTTTCTGGGAGGCTCAAATCCAAAGGTTGTCGCTAAGGTGTCTAAAAATTGTTTGGAAGGTTTCTCCCATATACCCATTGTCCTATCTCCCTGAACGTTACTGTGGCCGCGCACCGGGCAGGTTCCAGCACCCACCTTACCAATACTTCCTTTCAGCAATAACAGATTAACAATCTCTTGAATATTATCTACTGCATTGACATGTTGGGTTAAACCCATGGCCCAGCAAGCAATGATCTTATCTTTTCTGGATAGCCAATCTATCAGAACCTCAATTTGAGAAACTTCTAGACCGGTACGCGCAACCAGGGAATGATAATCCTGAGATTTAATTTTGTTAATGAATGCCTCAAATCCTTCGGTCTTTTGAGCAATGAAATCCTGATCTATAATTTTAGGAGATTTTTCTGCCTTTTCTAGTAACCTAAGTAGCAAAATTTTGAGCAGGGCCACATCTTCATTTATTTTGACCTGCAAATACAAATCTGCGAGATCAGTTCCTTGTCCCAATATCCCAGAAACCGCCTGTGGATTATTGAATTTCAATAATCCTGCCTCCTTCAGTGGATTGATTACGACGACCTTAGCCCCATGCTTCTTGGCCTTTTCCAGGGCGGATAACATCCTGGGGTGATTGGTACCTGGATTTTGTCCAAAAATCAAAATCAATTCAGCGTGGTAAAAATCTTCGAGCTTGACCGTTCCTTTGCCTATACCTAAGGTATGATTTAAGGCGACGCCACTGGACTCATGGCACATGTTTGAGCAATCTGGTAAATTATTGGTACCAAAAATTCGGATAAATAATTGATACAAAAAAGCCGCCTCATTACTCGTCCTACCTGAGGTGTAAAATATGGCGTCATCAGGACTTAATCGCTGATTTAAATGAGATGCAATGAGATCAAAAGCTTCATCCCATGAAATAGAGGTATAATTCTTTTCCCCTTTTCTTACCATCATCGGCGTTACAAGCCGCCCTTGCTGACCCAACCAATAATCAGATTGATTTCTGAGGCTGTTGATTGAATATTTGGAAAAAAAAGAAGCTCCTACAGTAAGGTCGATGGCCTCTTCAGCGATTGCCTTGACCCCATTCTCACAAAATTCACCCAAATTGGATCGATGATCAGGATCGGGCCAAGCACAACCCGGACAGTCTGTACCACCTTTTTGATTTAAGGGAGCTAGAACCTTCCAAGTTTTTACAAGACTCATTGATTTCAATGCCATACGCATAGAATGGAAAACAGCTTTTAAGCCCGCGGCACTTTTAGAAGGTTGTGTTATCCGCATTTTAATATTTAATCGCGTTTATTTAATTTACTATTCAAATAAAAGATGTTCATATGAGTCATGAGCCTTTAAAACTATTTTTAAATAAATTCAGCTACGCTTAAAATAACCATAAACTGTCGCAGATAATTTTTATTTCGTCTATTTATATCCAACTGATTTGATTTTGAATTTTTTTTTAACCTTTAGTATATGTGATTTTTTATGATTTTAAGTAAGCGACTAAATCCAAAATTTCTTGATCATTCATATTATCTAGTAGCCCAGCAGGCATCATAGAATTAGGCGTATCTTCTCTTGATTGTATATCTGACTTGTTAATCTTTGCTTTACCCTGCCCCAAGATATTTAAAACTAAATGTCTATCAGTATCGCTAGCAACTGTCCCTAGATAAGTACGACCATCTCTAGTAGTAATAACTACCATTTTATAATCATCTTGAATATCGGCGCTCGGTTCCAATATATTGGAGAGGAGATAATTAATATTTGATCGGTTTGATCCCGTCAGTTCGGGACCTAAAATACCTCCTTCACCGTACAATTGATGACATGCCCCACAAGTCTTTGTGAAAATTGCTTTACCCTTAATAGTACTTGCAAGTTCCAATTTTTTGTCTGTTAAAAGTTTTTTATAGCGCTTATAACTAGACTCAACATCAGCAGAAATATCATCTATAGGACCCCAAACTTCAACAAATCCATTGCCCATGACTCGTCTTAGCTGCCTAGCTATATGAGCAGGAATTTCACTCTTCGTTATCAAACCTTCTGTAATAGCCTCGGTCAAAATATTCGCATAAACTCTCCTCGAGGACAATGCTAATAAAGTTTCAAGCTTCTCTTTTTCATTAAAATTTTCAAACTTTTCAAACATATCCCAACCTAATTCGATGTCCTTATAATGAGTTATTGCTCTAATTGCCTGAATTCTTAAGTCTGGATCATCCATGAATTCCGATATTTTAGGCTTTAATCCTGACCATGCACGGCTGGCCAAGGCTGTTAGTGATTTTTGCCTATCTTCAAGCGATGAATTGGTATCTTCAAGAATTGTAAGGAGCTGATTGGCAGCGTCTGCACTACCAAAAAGCTGAGCAATCTCAGTAGCTATACCTTTTGTGGATTCATTGGAAGACAATAATGCATAGGTTTGTTCCCAGTTGTCTGATGGTTTTAAGTCAGAACGATTTTCAATTTCATTTCTCAGCCCATTTAATAGGTACTTTTGATTTGCAGAGGGTTTTTGTATTGCAGTCAACAATTGCTCCATTCCATTAGCATCTAACACCCTTCTTGCTATATACTCCGCAATAATTGGCATTTTAGTTTCCAATCCTAATTTTAATCCCCTTTCGACATCAATGGCAACATTAGGCTCCATCGCAAACCATATCATTTTAGGTATATTATGATCATTTTTATCGTCAGACCTTTGACTTAAAGCAGATACAATCTCCCAGCGATTATTTACAGGAATGCGTTGTAACACCGCTGCCAGATATAATCTTACAACAGCAGACGTATCATTAACAGCCATGGTGTAAAACTTTTGTAATGCGTTTGATGATAAAATCCTCTCTTCCCCCAATAGTTGAATTGACCACGCTCTAATATATTCATCCGAATCTTCTAAAGCAGTGAGCAAATCATTCTCACTTAAGGAACTGGTAACATGAAGTGCCCAAAGTCCCCGTAATCTAAAATCAGAATTACTTTCATTCTTATAAATATTCATCAACTTTTCTATTGCTTCCGTAGCTATAGCTTCTTTAACGGCTCGACCTTGAAGAATGACTCGAGCACGTCTTGCATGCCAATCGGATGGGCTAAGCTGAAGTTCAGCAAGTTCTAAGTCTGAAAACTTGGCCAAATCATCATATCTCCCTTTCCACTCTTTAGCATGGGATTTTTTCGGCATTATTCTAAAAATCCTTCCCGTCTCCTTGTGAGCCACCGTATTGCCACAAATATCTGCGTCATGCCAGTCAAGCACATAAAGCCCTCCATCAGGACCTATCTCCAAACTAAATCCTATCCACTGTGCATTGTTAGCCATCATAAAATCTTCTCCATGCTTAGCTACAAAACTGGAGCCTCTGGAAACAAGAATATCGGAGAGAACTGCGTGCTCATGGATATTAGCCATAAATATTCGATTATTTTGCATCGGAGGAAATGCATCTGACATATAAATTCTTGCTCCCCCGTGCGCTGATCTGTGGCGATGATCAACTATGGTTTTAATATCATCATAAATGTAAGAATTAAAATGTTGACCCCCTTGCCTATGATAAATACCACCAGGCACAACATGAAAAAGATGAGGAATCACACACGCACTGATAAAGAGTTGGCCCTTGGAATTATAATCAATGCCCCAAGGGTTACTGAATCCATGAGCTACAGCTTCAAATCTATCTTTAGTTGGATGGTATTTCCAAACACCCCCATTAATATCAATGCCATCTGCTTCTAATAAATCTTCAGGGAATTGCTCATTGTGTTTATAAATTTTACCCTTTCCTATGGGCCTTCGTATTTTTGATGGAGTGGCAAACCCTTCCAAGCCATAAAGCCACCCATCTGGTCCCCAATGAAAGCTATTTATAGTCTCATGTCTGTCTCTTATGCCCCATCCAGTTAATCTTACCTCAATATCATCCATTTCGGCAACATCATCTCCATCTCTGTCGGGGATAAATAACAGATTGGGCGGAGCTCCCACAAATACACCACCAAAACCTACCGCTAATGCTGATGGAAATGCGATACCTTCGGCAAAAACCTTTCTTGAGTCTGCTCTTCCATCACCATTAGTATCTTCAATTATAAGAATTCTACTGTCCCCAGATCCTGAGAAGCCACTTCCGCGTGACTCATAATCTCTGTTTTCAGCAATCCACAATCGCCCTTTGTCATCCCAACAAAATGCCATTGGTTGAGTTATCATCGGCTCTGACGCCCAAGCATTGACCTCATATCCATCTGTAATAGTCATTTCAACTACCTGCTCATCAGAAGTCAGAAACTTAGCCTTAAAGCCTTCTTCCTGAGCTATTTCCCATAAACCAGCGGTTGAGTATAAATTATTATCTCCTACATAATCTTTCCATTTTTCTGTAAGATCCAAATTATTTAACACTCCAGTATAAATTACTAATCCGTGTTTAATGGTTTCTGTCTCCCCTTTTGCAATTTTCCAATCACCCATAATGGCTCGGCTAGGTCCTATCCCTAATTGTGAATCTACTCTCCAAGTTTGCGGAAACCCCCTATTCTCGGGATGATCAAAAATAGCGATATGGGCCAAATCATCTCTCCCCTCTACCTGCATGCCAACATCCATCCATAACGCATGCTGACCTTCTGCTTTTTCGTTTTTCTGCCTAGCAAAATTAATAACTTCACCTTGTATTCCTTCTTTCCATGGCATACGAAGAAACATTCCGCCATACTGCATTTCCCCTATAACAATCTCTTCGATAGCTTCGCCATTCCACTCCAAATCAAGTAAATATTGATCTTTCTTTAATTCTAAGGACCAAACCTGTGTTTCTTTCATCAGTGGCTCTCCATTTGCACCCAGCATAAAATATACCGTCTGCCAGCTCACTTTTTTACCTATTGAGTCAATAATATCAAAGCTCAGGCGTTTCCAATATTCCTTTCCCGGATTATGAAAATAATCACGCCCTTTAATCGCTTTTTGCTCCTCGGTCTTAGGTTCGTAAAAAAAATTCATCAAACTATCAATAACGATTTTTTTTCCATTCACTCTTGTAAATCCCCAGTAGAGTCCTGTTTGATGAGCATGATGCTCTGGACTATTTTCTGTAAGAAGACCTTTTCCATCCGGTGCAACAATAGGGTGCAAATAAGGACGAAATCCTGATTTAGCGTTTTGAACGAGGATCGGTTTATTTTTATTGCCTGTAAATACAGATATAGTTGCAGCATCTTTATCTAAAATAGCAGTTAGCACCTGATCTGATTTAAAATTAGATGGATTACAACAAATAAATAATAGAAGCAAGAGGTTGGCAATAATGAAAAAGTATTTTATCGTTCTCATATTAATCATAATTTGATAAAGAGCAATTTTTCGTTAATCAAAGATAATAGGCATTAATCTTTCCTGACAGTACTTCCCATCATGTAAAGTCACACCATCTGGATCTCCAATCGCAGCATCTGCTTCATCCTCACAAAGTATCCAACCTTCGTAATTTTCATTTACCAACCATTGGGTAATCTCCTCGAAGTCAATTTCCCCTTTTCCCATCAAAGCCCATTCAGGTTTCCCATCCCAATCTTTATAATGCACATGATTGATTAATGATTTATATTCTTCCATTTTAGAAAGAATATCCATACCACCATTTCTAATGTGCCCGACGTCCGGTGTCCAACCAGTAACAGAATGATCCAAGCCATTTAGAATTATATCATAGTCCTCTGCAGTCCTATTTATGGAGCTTTCGGGTGAATTGGGATGGAAAGAACACTTTATTCCCATATCTGCAGCCCTTTTAGAAACCATATTTACATTTGCAATCAAATTTAATCTACGCTCCACAATATCATGCCGCCCAGAAGGCATCTGCACAGTGCATAATACACATTCTGGGAAGCTTCTAATCAAATCAATTGCACTATCAGCTTGACTTTTCTCATAAGCTGTTTCACTTGGGTTATTCCAATCTAAAGCTAATGCTATACCCGCCAATTCTATATTGTGTTGATCGAGCTTTTCAGCTAATTTAACTGGATCATCCCAATCACCCATCCAAAAATGCATGGGTTCAATACCGGTAAATCCTGCTTCAGCAACTACTTCAATCATATGTCCCAATTGGTTAGAAAAGGTTTTCCCATCCTCACTCATAAACCATGTGTAAACCTCTGCACCTAATGTAATTTTACTCATAACTTCAATCAATTAATATTTATTCTGACCATCCATATGCTTCTTGAACTTCTAACATTACCTTAAGAATATTATTCCATGTTTTTTGTTGAGTTAGTGTCTCATTTGGAAACATACAACCATCCCAACAGATATGGCGAATATTTTTTCGAGGCTGACCATCCTCATTTAACCAAAACCCAGCTGCCCAAGGAATATCCAGTTTGCCATTTGGATCGTCTGCTAAACAATGTTTTCCTGTCTTATCATGTGAGCCCTGACCTCTAACAGTTCCATCATTTTGCGCGACATGGAAATCGATAGTCCAGGGTCGAAGTGCATCTGTCATTTTTTTATAAGCTGAGGTAAATTCAGCTCTATCGTTCCAATCAAAATCATCAGCCAAAAGTCGATGCTCTTTGGCGTTATAACCTAGTAAATAAAGCATAGAATGGGCTAAATCTGCCTGAAACCCTAATACATCACCAGCATCTGCTAGTTCAAGCGTACGCAACATCCATTTCCAACTGTGCATCCCCCCCCAACAAATCTCGCCTTCTGCTGCCAATTTTTCACCGTAGTCAGCTGCGATTTTAGCTGCCTCTCGAAAGGTATAAGCAATTCGCTTTGTATTTTCATTAGGATCTTTATTCCATGATTGGACATCGGTCGCCGAATCTATTCTAATGATCCCATATGGTCTGACTCCAAGATCTCCTAATTTATTTGCGATTACGCACGCTTTTTTAACCTGAGTTAAAAAACTCTTTCGATCCTGGCTATTTCCCATAGCGGACCCACCCCCCGTCTCTGACCAAACTGGTGCAACTAAAGATCCTGCTACTAAATCGTATCTTTTTAAATTTTCTGCAAGAATATGTAATTGATCATCCGTGGAATCTATCGAAACATGAGGATCAGAGAGAAATAAGTCTACTCCATCAAATCTACGACCATTAACCTCTGATTTTGCGGTAAAATCGATCATTTTATCAAGACTTAAAAAAGGTTCGTCATCTCCTTTTCCTACTACTCCTGGCCAAGTAGCATTATGTAATTTTGGATATTTATTATTCATATCATACTAGTTTATCAAAGTCATCAATTTATCTCCCGGTAAAGCACCTGCCATTTGCCCCAAAGCTTTTCAAAATTATTTGCCTGAATTATCATTAAATCTTGATTCAACCAGAGATAAATACTTCGATATGTTATCTCCCCGTGTTTTCTCCGAAAATAAACTGTCTCAATAATGTAGAGGTTTATTATAAATGCATTTTGGTACTCCAGGAATGCATTACGCAAGTAGTAATGTCCTTTGATATAACAATTTATTCTTGATCTTTTTTGAACATTATAAAACTTCATAAATCTTATAAGTCGTTTAATTTATACTAAGCTAGCGCAGGTACTCCCGAAAAATCTTCACTCACCATCATTTGCAGAGTTTTATTTTTTAGCCTCACTTTACCAAAACTTAATATTAGGATTATTATAGTAATCAAATAAGTAGTCCATATTTCAGTTTAAACTAACCAAATTCTTAAAATAATTCAATTATTCAGTTTACAAATCCACAAAAGGGGAGATAGATATTCATTTTATAATAACTTATTATTCCCATATTGATTTCATTTCATAAACCTCAAGGGATTTAATTTTTACAGTGAGTTCTTCGTCACCGGGTACTATGGAAATTCCATCATATTCAGTTTCCAAACTTCGAGGCAGAACCATAGTAAAGCGGCCTTCATCAACAAAAACTTCAATGCTCGTTTTATCGAGAATAATCTCTAGATTCATGCTCTTACTTGCAAACTCTGGAAGATATTTGAAAACTTTCTCCTCATCATTAAAAATAAACTTGTTATTGTTGATCGAATAGGTAAGTTGATCACTCCCAAAATTGAAGGTATACATAATGGCATTGATATTCTCAATTTTAAATTTAAGATGAAGCTTTTCAGATCTAATATTTACAAGCGCTTCATTAGCATCCTGCGGTGTAATATTATTTAATATTTTTTTATTTTTGTGAAGTTCTGAAATTTCTCTGACAGGTTTATTAAACATTCTCACTCCCTCTTTTCCAGTCTTGAGGGTCAATTGAGTAGGAAAAGCCATCATCATATTGAAAGGCATTTCAGGTGTTGGAATAGTTGCCCATCCAATTTGTATTCTTCTTCCATCTGAAGAAGGTATATTTTCGAAAGTTTGCGCCGCATAGAACTCTCCATCAATGTAGTTATGCGCACCAGAGGTGATTTTAAATTCTTTGCCATCGAAATCTCCTAAAACATAATCGCCTCCCGCATCGTAAACTACCCATTTAGTATTATTTGAATCTTCATCTATGGGCAACTCAAATAGCTCAGGGCACTCCCAAAATGTCTCAAAATGACTTTCATATTTCCAATCTTTTAAATTATCTGAGGTGAAAATAGACATACCTATTCTTTCAAAAAGTATCATTACCCATTTGTCAGTTGGCTCATGCCAGAACACATTAGGATCACGATTATTTGTGCTGCCCAGAAGCTCTCTTCTATCTCCGATAACAGGATTCCCTTTGTACTTAGTCCATGTAAGACCCTTATCATTTGAATATGCTAAACTTTGAGTCTCGAGTTGCTTCTGACCAGTCTTAGACTCCTCATACCTATCAGGAAACCAAGTAGTCGTATATATAGCTACCATTACATCATCGTTTCCAGTTTTGAATCCTGAAGTATTTTCGTAATCGATAACTGCTGATCCAGAATAAGCAACACCTATCTCATCAGGGTACAATGCTTCGGGTAATTGAACCCAGTTAAGTAAATTATTACTTTTAGCATGTCCCCAATGCATATTCCCCCATGCCGGTCCATATGGATTATGCTGATAAAAAAGGTGATATTCCCCTTCGAAATAAATAAGCCCATTAGGATCATTATTCCAACCTCTTACACTAGAAAAATGTAACTGGGGTCGATATTTTTCTTTATAGACATTTTTCAAATAATCTCGATTATCAGACTGGTAGATAAGGTCAAGTCCTTCTCGTTCATCACCATACTGTGTTCGAATTATAACTTTTTTTTGATCATATCTAGACACATCTAAAAAGACCCAAAAATCAGGATCTGAATCAGCAAGCCAAATATCAAATACCTGTTCCGTGTTATTATTTAAAACTAATTCGAGACGCGTTTCATCCTTATTGTCATGAGTAACTGGTAGATGGATGTATTTGCTATCTACTTTCAGTTCAATAAACTGCTGAGCAAACATGCTAGTAGAATTAAAAATCATCACATAAAAAATAATTTTTCTCATACTTTACTTTTATTTAATTACCAAATCAACGGCATCTATTCCCATAATAGAAGCCTTAGCTCCATTATTTCTAAAACCTACTAAAAAAGGTTTTCCAATTAATTCTGGAAAATCATTAGCATTTAATGACACCTTCAATGGTGTCCAAACAGTAGGCCATCCGTCATACCAGAATATTCTTCTAATTCCCAGGTAATCTCCAACCTCTCCCTCCCCAATAATCTTACGAAAATCATATCCCAAATAATATTTATTATCTTCTTCCCATATATGAGGATGACCAGGTACCATTTGCTTTCCCTCATTACCCAATAGCATACTATTTCCAAACTCATTTCTTACAGAGTCAAATTTCATCATATCTAGGCCATTTTTGTCATAAAAGGGTCCAGTCGGACTTTCACCTCTGCCCACTCTAATTGTATAATCAGTACTCAGATTTCCATAGGAAGCAAGGAAATACCATTTATCATTAAACTTATAAATAGAGGCACCTTCCATCCAACAGCTTGACCAATCATCACCACACCATCCTTCTTTTGTTTCAGGCCAGGTGGCCACAGGAATGTGTATGCCCTCAGGGTGAGTATCATATTCTGTTTCATCAGGTGAACTCAAAAATAATCCTGTATTTGGATCCATTTCAGCTACGTAACATATACCTCCCCCCCAAGTCATCCAGAGTCTTCCTGATAGCTCATCAAAATATCCATGTGCGTCCAATACCCATGGAAATTCTGTTTTTTTATGATCAAGAACAATTACTGGATCGGTCCAATTATAATCAGGACTACCTATTCCATTAGTTTTGATCAATGTAATTGAAGAATAGAAATTCGATGCCTGATCTTCATAGACCGTTCCATAAATATACTTTTGTTTACCGGCTATTACATTACCAACAGCCCAACCCAAACCATCAATCTTATTGTAATTGCTTTCATTTACTAGTAGCCATGGATCTATGATTGGATCAGATTCAATAGGCTGGTACATATGCGTATCAGAAAATTGGTGGCGATATTTCCCATCTATCCAAACATTTCCGCCATCATCATTTTGGGTGATCGCAGCGACACCTTTCAGCAAAGGAATATTTATATCGCGTACCATTTTTAAAATAGGTTTTTTGTCCACGATGAATGCGATTTCAGCAGTTGTTCTAGCATCATTTTCCTTACCATTAATACTTCGCACCCATGCCGAGAGATGATAAGACTTACCTTTTTCAATTATCAGCTTTTCTTTTTGAGTTATCCAATTTCCACCACCACTTTGAACAGCATAGTATTGTCCATCAACAGGTGCAAAATAACCATTATCAGAAACGCCACCTTCATTACCATTCCATCCTACAACATTTTCCCATTGATTTAAAGATGATTGATTTAACTCAAAACTTCCATTAAATTTTTCTGAAACAGTTTCAAAAGGAGCTTTGTATTCACATTGAAAGCAAAACCATATGTATAAAGATATTATAGAATAATTTTTAAAATTCCGTCTCATTTATCAGTCTTTCAATGGCTGCAACCATATATTAGCATATCTTATCTTGCTTAAATCAGACTGTATTCTGATTGGACCCATTTTTGGTACGTTATATTTCAATCCGTCCGGGCTCCAATCGAGTACTAAATTTTTTTCTGAAATTGCCCCCTTATCAGCTGTTTTATTCAAATCTTTTTTAAAAAAACGCACTCTTTTAATTTCACCATCAAACGTTTCATCCCTTATGGGGTCAGGAAGCTCAGAAGCTCCCAATTTAAAACGCTTTGTTGCTTGACCGATTCGTAATATATGACCTTTAAGCATAGAAGATCCCCTATTTTTAATTTGATCCATGTATTTACCATCAATGTAAAAATTGATTTTTCCGCTATCAGCAAACATCAAAATTTCATGCCATTCACCATCGTTTAAAGGAGCTTCATTTTTTCTTTGAACCTGACGATATTCAAAACCATCTCTATACCAAAGCTGACCATCATAAATGGCTATCCCTTTTGAATCATCATTCCATGGTTTGTTATCAGGTGAATTTGTAAGTAGAAAACCTCCAGTTCGTGTTTTGAATTTTATATCAGCACCCCAATCATCTACATTCATATTATAGATACCCGAACCCGCTTTATAATTGGATTTGTAAAGGGGTTCATCCTCTCGGATAGCAAAGGGAGACCTACTTAATATAGAAACATTATCATGGATTTTATGCCCGTTAAGTATCACAGATATCTTCGGTCTATGACCAATAAATTGCCGATAAATTATATCCATTGACTGCCATTTATTCACAGGTTTTGAAGGATTTGAAATAGGTGCTTTTTGATTAAATATTGATCCGTTGCTAACTTTCGAAAACTCCTTTGCATAAGAATCCATAATTTTTATTTCATACCGACCGTCAAGGTATATGCTGCCAGAACCTTTGTATCCCGATGGGATATATTCCGGTTCCTTTGGAATCAAAAAATCCAAATGTAATTTATAATTACCAAAAATTTCTCTAGTTAAAATACTTCCAAAGCCCGGCCTTGCTTCAACAGCTCCATCAATTATATTCCACCTTGCATTTGGAAATGTTTTAGAGGGGGATACGGCTCGAGCGTCAGGTAGCATCGCAATTGGATCAGCACTTAAATCCCAATGTTTCCACTTAGACAGATCTTGACCATCAAAAAGGACTATAGCATCTTTGGGTATATTCATTTTTGGCGGATTGGGCGGACTTGATGGTTTAAATTTCCAATCAAGAACGATACGATTTTCCAACCTTAGATCCTCCTCTAAAAGTTCAAATGGATTTTCAATTAAAGCTCCAAAACCATATTTTTCAAATGGAGGTTCTTCCTCCCAATAGGAAAGGTTATCAATCCCCAATACTCCATTGTCGGGTATCTCTCTATCAAGGGCCCAATACACGGCATTGTATACCATATTCAGAAAACCGGGATCCACAAAACTCTCCAAACCACCTAGCGAGGTGTAAAATATTTTCTGCCCTTTTTGATATTCATTTGTCCAAGTCACAGGTTGTGCAGGTCCAATTAATCCTGTTTTTCCAAGCATCAATGGGATCGCAGAATCATTAAGTGGAGCAGTAATGTAAATCCCCATGACATCATTCATAGCATTTTTCTTGGGTACCCCTCTTAAAATTGGATGATCGATTTGCTCAGCAGGTACTATTGTTGTAGTTCCTGCTGTATTGGGCATATGCCCTTTGTAATGACCACCGAAAAAGGGAACGAACCAACCTTTTTGATCTTTCGCCCACATACCATGACTGGTAGTTCTAAATGCGATAGCGGGTTTACCAGAATCAAAATAATCTCGAATAACCTGTAGTTGCTCTGGAGGCAAAAGTCTAAAACGAATATGCATGACAACTAAATCTGCGTCTTTAATAATTTCCAGATTTTTTATTTCTTCGTATTCTGGAATCTCAATTTCTCCTGGCATATCATAATCATGCGCTCCAGAGCGCCAAGAGTGTATTACTGTAGAGTGAATATTAAATCTCCTTTCTAGATCATCAGCTATTTTAGGCAAAGTCCAATGAGCACCATATTCCTCCTCTCCAGCTATAAAAACTACATTTGGTTTTGAATCTTGAGCAAAAATAGAGGAACTAAACAGACCAAAAAAAAACAATAAAATAAAATCAATTGAATTCATTTTCTTACCCATAAATTGAATGTAGTTTTAAATAAATAAAATTTATTTTATGAAATTTTATTTTATGAGTATGTTTAAATTAATCTTCGTCGCCGTCATCATTATAAAGTCGCATTATGGCAACATTCGCAAATCGAACTTCCGAATTCTCCCCCTGTAATCTAATAGGACCTGTTGATACTACTCCCATGTAGCTGTCAAAGCTGATTTCAGCAAAGGATTGAGCCGCTGGAAATCCCAAAAAGGTTGGTCTGCCAACTTTTACCTGATCATGGATTTTTACACCATTTAACAAGACAGTCACCAACCCGTTCATGAACTCAATTTCCATAGTTTGCCATTGACCTGCAGGTTTTGATGCTTCAAAATCTGGCGCTTTATCCCTGTAAATGGCTCCATTTGAACGGTCTGAGGCTTCCTGACCATAAGAATCCAGAATGGATATTTCCCATGACCCATTTATGAATACACCACTATTACCTCTCCATTCACCGGTTACCCATTCGGGATATTCTGGTATAAAGTAATCAAAGCGAAGTTTATAATTACTGTAATATTCTTTGGTAATGATATCACCAAAGCCAGGACGCGCCACTGTAGTACCTTCCTTTACTTCCCACCTTGCTGGTGCCAATACGTAATCGATAGGTCCTTCAGATTTTGCTCTATAATCTAAAGGGACAGAGGTTGGGGCAATTGTAACATCATAATGCTTCCACTTCGATAAATCTTTTCCATCAAATAGAACCTCCCAATCTTCCTCAATCTTATATTTTGGAACTTCAGGTATATCAACTTTTTCCGGCTGATAAGGTACTACTTCTTTAACCATTTTAAATGCTTTGCCTTCAGATAATACTCCATTTATTGGTATTTCATAACCTAAGGACCAAAAAACAGAATTATAGAATAAATTTTTAAAATAATCTGCTTTTAAATCTCCTGAACGATAACTCCCTAAAGTGATCACAGCTCTTCTCGCACCTTCATCATTAAATGCCCAAGCGACAGGATAATTTGGAGAATCGTAACTATCACTTCCAATCCCAGGACTTTCATCATGGTCTCTCCAGTGACCATAGGAAAAAACGACTGGAGTGGCACCTTCAGTTAGTGGTGTAGAAACATAAGGCCCCTCACCGTCACCCCATTTGCGCTCTACTCCTCTTACCATTGGATGCTCAGCATGCACAGGATTTACTTGACATACAATACGCTCAGTGTAATGTGTTTTATAATGGCCTCCAAAGTATTTAGGTGCAAAAGTTCGGTCTTTCCAAAATGCATGTGTGGTTGTTCTAATGGCGACTGCCGGCTTTCCCGACTCAAAATGACTCATAAAGTTCGCCAGTGATTTAGATTCCCAATTTCTGAAGCGCATGAATACAACCATCAAATCAGCATCTCTAATTTTTTCAGCATTTTTTAAAACTGTGGGCTTAGGATCATTATCCGGATCCATATCTGCCCCTGGCGCTTCATCCTCAATATAAATTACTTCGAAACCATAGTCTTTTTCAAGCGTTTTAGCGAAAGGTTTCATTCTTTCCCTAGACTGATACTCGTCACCTCCCGTGATAAACACTACTGTTGGTTTTTTTGAACTCTGAGCAAAAGCAATGAAATGAAATGAAATTATTATCATTGAAAGAACTAAGTGCTTAAAAAAAGTATTGATTATCGAATTCATTTATTTTACGAGTAATTATGAACGAATAAAAGGTTATCTCTAGTTAATTTAGAAACTAAAAGTAATAAAAAAAATACTTTCTTAACTATATTAAGAAAGTTAATGTAAATATTTATAATCTCCGTTAATTTTAATCAATAAATTGGGAAATAAAGAACTCTGCAGCTCTTGATATAGCAAAGTCTCTTCCTTCATAAAAACCATGACCACGACCGGGAACCCATTCTAATTTAACATCCAAACCTAACTCCTTATACCTTTCATATAACTCTTGGGCATTCTCAGGAGGCACAATTTCATCCTCAGTGCCATGAAGAAGAAAAATTGGGGCCGAAGATTGATCTGTATTGTGATAAGGTGATAGCAGATGAAACTCTTCTTCACTTAAACCGAACATTGAAATCCTCTCCGGACTTGTACTTGGACCAAAAACGGGAGTCGCAATACTGAAAACTGCTTGTACTTTACTTGAGAAATTGGGATTTCCTCCAGTTCCTTCTAATTCTGGAATTTCCCCCGTTGTGCCTAAGAGTGCCACTAGATACGCTCCAGCAGATGCTCCAAGTACTCCAATTTTATTGGGATCAATATTGTAGCTTTCCGCATTCGCGCGCATCCATCGGACGGCTGCCTTAGAATCGCCAACAATATCCTTTAATTTTACCGCAGTAATCTTGCGGTAATCAATAGTTAAAGCAGCAAGTCCACTAGCTGCCAAATACTTAGCAAAGGGCTCGAACCAGATTCGTTTATTGACAACAAAGCCTCCTCCATGAATACACACAATTACTGGAATAGGCGTTTTGATTGGTTTTTTGGGAATAAAAAGATCAAGTTCCAGTTTTTTATTTGGATATTCGGCATAAGTGAGGTCTCGGTACTCAATTATCTGATCTGTTGTGAAATTAAAAATTGGCATATTTGGATACATTTCGTAGCTGAGTGTAGTCAAAATATTTTCCCAATCTTCCTCCTCATTTAGTTTTATAAGCCCTTCTTCTTTACATAATTCAATAAATGGATCTACAAAATCAAATGGTTCTTCTTTTGATCTATTGATTCCTTGAAAACACACCTTTCTTGCTTCTAAATATTTAGGGGTTATTGTCCCTACATATTTTTCCTCGGCAGCAAAAAACCCAATATATGGCTCATTTGCACTTAACCTTGCCATGAACTCCTCATAATCAGATTCATTGCTTTTTTGCTGACTATCTGGCCAGTCAGAATCAATGTTCTTTGCTTTTTTATCGGACAGATTGCAACTAAAAAAAATTACCACCAACGTAAGGACTTGTATTAGATCTCTCATTTTTTAAATTTTTTCATAAAATCCCAGGCCAATTGGGTCGTGTTAATATTGGTTTGCTCACTTTGATACAGCATATGACCGCCATCATCAATAGTAACCAACGCTACTTCCGTTTGGTTATCACAATCTTTATATGTCCAGGTGACACTTTCACCTGAACTACAGGTCACTTCGTAAGCTCCCTGACAATTATTCATTTGCTTCCAGCGCTCAAAATTCTCAACTGCTCCAGGCATTTCTTCATTTGCACGATATAGATCATCGTTTGTCCCCATAATCATCATTACCGGTACTGCGGTATAATCAGCATCTATTTCAGTCAAAAGATGAAGTGACATACATGCTGCAGCGGTTATTAAATCACTTGCTTCATTGGCTATTCGCTGTGCCATGGCACAGCCATTAGAAAGCCCGGTTAAATAAATACGACTTTCATCTATATTATGTATATCTACTAATTGCTCAATCATTTTTCTAACAAAGTCCATATCATCAATTTCATTATTTGAAGCCGGAGCGCAACATAGGGGCCCTGCATTCCAAGAACTACATAACCCATGAGGCCATACTACTATAAAACCCTCCGATTGCGCAAGCGCTTCAAATCCGGAGATTGAACGCTGATGTGACGCGTTTTCGGTCCAACCATGAAAATCAAGAACCAACGGCGCTTTGTTTGTTAAATCCTCTGGAATAAAAATATCCCAACAACGGTAATGCCCTCCCATATTAATACATTCATTACCAAAAGGTTCACTATAGTCATCATAGCTACAGGTCTCAGAGGGTATACCAATAATTCGCCAGTCATTTCCCTCCTTCGCGAGTGCAAAATCCATCTCCAGCTCTCCACCATCATTATAAATGACGATTTCCGCCGTATCTCCTTCAACCTTTAAATCCGATGTCCTCAAATCGATTTCCAATAACAATAACATGCCGTAAGACTTAGCTTCATTAAGCAATTCACTCATTCCCTTTTTATCTTTTGCTTCAGTACCGGCGAAGTTTTCGGAGTAAAATGTCATTGTCTTCTCAATATCACCTGATGTGAGAGCTTCCGCCCACTGATCCATGGTAAGTAAAATTTGCCCTTCTACTGTTTTGGCATCAACTTCCATGGCCTTTCGTTTTGAGCAGGCCATTAAAATGACAAGCAAGGCAAAAACTGTTGTCTTCTGATAAATTATTGATGTTTTCAATTTCATTTCAAATATTACTTTTTTAGAAAATCCCAAATCCTAATATGGCATTCAGGATCGTTTTCCTGATTCTGCGGTAAAGACTAGCTAAAAACCTGAGTTCAATTCATAAATCGATTTCATCTTCCATGCATGTATCTCTTTAACAACAAGATCTTTATCTTTAGTAAATATTTTAATATTTGGATTTTTCCGAATACTAGCATGTGAAACGACTGCAGCTTGGCGATCGTTGGCAAAAACTTCTATTAAGTTCTTATCAATAAAAATTCTAAGCGTAAGATCTTCACAATCATTGAGTCCAAACGGCGGATTGATTTTACCGATACGCAGTTCTTTTTGTCCCTTGCCATATGTAATATTCAGTTCTTCATTTCCCTTCTCGTTCCCCAGCATATTTATACCAAATTCTTTTGATAATGGCGCTTCGAATACAATTTCAAGTTCAACAGCGTCTCCCTCTACTTTATCAAGTAAAAAGCTCAATCCTTTACTGATAGTTTTATCTTCATAGCTAATTTCGTCGTATCTAAGAGACTCTAGTTCTTTTAGTGGTTTAATGCGAAGAACTCCGTCTTCTGGAAGTTCAAGTTCACGAGGCAGTCCCTGTACACCGGTTGGTTTAACATCAGTCATGAGCCACGTATACATAACACGCCTGCCGTCTTCAGAGATCATTGATTCGGGTGCGAAGTAAGACAGGTTACTAAAATCCTCCCAGTTAGTATCTGTCCAATTCATCAAGTGATGTTCATCCGGAAGAAATTTTTCATCTACGAAATCACCAAGATAATATCGACAGCCTATGCGGTGACTTATACAAAGGAGCATCCATTTATCTCCGATCTGAAAAATATTTGCGCATGAAATATCTTCATCCTTTGGGATGCCAATATCTTCAGGAAAATCATCGTGAAGCAGTTTTCCAAGATGTTTCCAATTTTTAAGATCAGCAGATTTCATCAGACTTGGTTCCTTTCCTCCGGACAATACATAATAGGTATCATCAATTTCCCATATATCAGGATCCCAATAATCTTCATTTACTTCCCCATTTTCATCCATTGCAACAATTGGTTCCGGTTTCGACCATTCATCAAGATTATCATCCAGCGCATATGAGATCATATTACTGCCTGAACCTTCACCATGGTAAATCATTGCTGGTTTACCATCCTTAGTGAAAAATCCTGTTCCGCTGTACATTCCATGCCCAGTAAGGGGTGGCGTAAGAACAGTGCGGTGCCAATTCCAGTGAACCATATCGGTGCTTGAAACATGTGCATAAGAAGGTCCATAGTTATTGTTATAAATATAATGGAGGTGGTAGCGTCCTTTGTAATAGTACATTGGATTCGGATCGCCGGGAAAACCGTCTCCCGGTCCAGGGTGTGCAAGGTGAAAAGTCAGCCAATCATAGGGAGTATTATCAGGCCATTTTGGTGTTTCTTGAACAAATTCCTTTAAGGCAGTCATGACTCCCCATTTACCGACAAATAATCTGCCATCACGAAGTTCTGTACCCTCCCTTAATAAATTTAGAATATAACGACCTGTATTCTCTTTGATTTTTTCTCCTTCAAAATCCCACCATGCATACGGCTCAATCTTCGATGGTTCATTTGGTTTAAGTAACTTGAGTTGTGCCGGTGTAAGCGCTAAACTATAAATTCTTGCATCTTCAATTTCCACATTGATATAGTCATCGTCATCATTATGCCGAGCCCCGAATACAACAATATTATCTTCTGCTCTCAATAAATCAATGTTCTCAGATTTATTTGTGGCATATAGTTCACCATTTCTGTAAATTATTATCTCATTGCCTTTATAAACAATAGCCATTTGAATCAGCTTTCCAATACTTGCTTCTGTCTCAGCTTTAACATTATTTAATTCAAAAGCACTTCGTTTTTTGTCTTCGCTTCCTGCAACCCATTTTCCTGATTCTGTCGCACCTAAAACTATACCGTCAAACTTTTCACCTGACTGAATAGTAAAAATTGAACCACCCTCGACACCCAAATCTTTTATTTCAACCCAACTGACCATCGTCTTATCTGTATTCGTATTACAACCTGTCACTAATAAATAAATTAGCAAGCTTCCAATTGCCATGTTTTTCATGCTATCCCTCTGTTCAAAAAATTAATATTTTATTTAATAAGCATTGTTTTGCCAAACATCCATTCCGCAGTCAATGCTGGCGGGATTGTGCAAACAGCCAGTCAATAAATTCTGTTTCTCTATAAGCCCTCGTCCAGCTATCATGTCCTACACCAGGGTATTCAGTATATCTTGGATTTCCACCAGAGGATTTCAGCGCTTTGACAGCCTCCCGTGAAACATCTACAGAGACTACGTCGTCAGCTTCGCCGTGGAAGATCCAAATTGGAAGCTGTGCAAATTTTTTGCCTCGCTCTTCAGCACTCATGCCAATTATCCAGTCACCACCGCAAATAGGCGCAGCAGCAGCAAAGCGATCAGGCCGCTCTATCATAGACATCCAGGTGCATTCGCCGCCCATAGATAACCCCGTTACATATTCACGGTTTTTATCGATAGCGTATTCTTCTTCCAGCGCATCAAGTATCTCGTGGATAATCTGAATATTAACTCTCATAATATCTGTTCTGGGGCGTCCGCTCAAAGCTCTTTTCCCGTTGGCTGGGATTTGCGGTACAACAATAATGCATGGGTTTTCAGCCTGCCTCTCCGGACCGGCCCATTCACGGGGAGCTGGCCCTTCTAAATTCCGAATATTATCGTTACCAACACCTCCAGCTCCGTGATGAAAGAGTACAAGGGGATATAGCCCATCCTCCTTGTAATCATTTGGAATAAATAATCTATACCGTATCGTATCACCCTGTGAGCTTATGAACACGCGTGCTTCATAAGCATCGATACCCACCGCAGAAATGTCATATCCTTCCGGATAGTATTCTTCTTCATCAAATTCAAGGCGCTCGCCATCATATATGAGTAAAATCTCCTCATCGCCAATTTGAAGAATCACTTCATCATCTTCCTGTTCATAGGTTGCTTCTACCCCATTATTAAATTCAGAACCAGAGATAAACACTTCATTATTTTTTTTGAAAATCAATATTATTTCTTCTCCATCATCCTCTATGGTCAGAGTTTTACCCACCAGGGAAGGCGAAACCAATTTCTTTCTGTCCTTTTGCCCTTTTGACTCCAGCGCAAATGCCAGCGATAAGACGATGATGAATGCAAATGTCGAAGCTATTTTCATAATCTTTAGTTCATTTGTGATATGGTCACTGCTCATATATCATTCTTTCACGAAACTGATTTCCACAGGTTGTTCAGAAGTCAGCTCCATCCAAACCACCAATTGTAGTTCTCCATTGGTATCACGTACAAGTCCTTGTCGTATTTTTTTATCAGCGCCTATATATGCACCATCTACTTTAACTTTCGTTTTACTATCCCAACCAGCAAGCACAAAAGACGGATTTACAAGTGGAGAATTTTTTGAGGCATCCAAGACAAACGAAAGTTTGTCGTCTTTCGTAGCTATTTGATAGGCTCTTTGACTTTTGTCATATCCAGAAGATTCTCCTCCTTTCAACTTGATAACATCGGGAGCAAAGTTCCAAGATCTGGCCAAAGGTATCAGTGATTTGGCGGCCTTATTGGTAAATCCATAAATTAGCATATTTCCCGGAAGTTTGTTAACTGCACCCAATGCAGAATGAGATACACGGTCTGAAACCATACTAAATCTACCGTCACATGGTGCCTGTGTTACTGGATAATGGTTCCAAGCAGAATATTTTGAATAAGACGTTTTCTCTTCACTGGCCCAAACATAAATATCCGCTTTGGGAGGAAATATTTCAAAGACTTTATAATCTGATTTAAGGTTTATCCAGATGGCTTGAGCGTCAAATGTACCATCAGGATGAGATTCACTCCAATCAAGTTCCGTAATCTTATCTTCAGATGAGACAATTGTCAAAGACTTGAGATTAATGTTATCTTCAGGTTTTGTGCCTGCCTCTGATAAAAATTGCGTATCGTGGAACCCAATTTCACTACCCTCATCTGAATGATAAAAATCTTGACCTTCGTGCATATCAACCAGACGGACTCCAACACCATCAGGATAAATAGTGAGGTATTCGTCAGTCCAAACGCCCCAATCTTCCGGATTCCGGCACGCATTTGGATGCTTGTACAATACATCTACTGATGCATATCGCCAGTGTATAACCACCCGCGCATCTGTATTTTCAATAATTCGAACATGTGAATGGCGCCCTTGATAATCGGACATATGCTCACTGCAACTTTCCGCTCCCTCATTTTTATTGTCCCAATGCCAGTCGGTCAATTCTGCGCTCTGATCAGATATCCATTTGTTGGTCTCGGTGACCCAACCGGGACTCCTCGATCCTCGCCAGAAAACTACACTAGTTGGCATCAAATCGAATTTTACCACTATATCTGGATGCTCAGGCTCTCGCCATATATTATCCCATAACTCATGATATTTCAGGTGGGTATAGCTTGCTCCAAACTCTAATGCTTGGCCCACTGCACCTGGAAGTATTCTGGACTGCAAATCTGCATCAAGTTCTTCTGGCCTTGATGCTTGATATAATGCCTGTATATTCTTATGCCATAGCGGTTCTTGATATACGTTTACTTCATCTATTAGTCCTTCAAACCCCAATGGAGAAGGGAAAGTCGAGTAAGTCCTTACCACATGTTGAGAGACATAGCCGATGGATTCATCATTTTTTCCAATGACAAAATTATTATTATCAGCAGGCGTTATGTGACCAGAAAAATTTACAAAATCTATAAGTTCACCGTTCACATATAAGTAGAGCATTCCCTCATTCACATATGTAAAAGCTACATGAGACCACTTATTAATTGGAATTGCTTCAGTCGATGTGACAATAATTGGACTATTATCGATAGCGATGATAACAGTTGGACGTCCAAATTCATCAATACCCAGAAAATAGCCCTTTTTCAACCTCTCTCCTAGCTGCATCTTACCCCAGTTTCTCTGTTGAAAAATATTCTCACGAACATCTGCTTCCCATTTAGACTGATGGGCGATAGCTGTCCATTTACAAATAGAATAAGCACCAGGAGCTACCCAAGCTTCTACGGAAAATCCGCCATCATCTCCAAACTTAGGTAATTTGACAATAGGCCCTTTTACCTTAGAATTGTAACCATCAAAGGCCAATGCTGATCCCGAAACTCCCGCTTTCCAAACAGTTTTTGGCCCACTTATTCCACTAATATATTTTGATACTTCTTCATAAGTTATATCAGCTTTTTCATATCCACGCTGCTCCAAGCCCTCATCAAAATGCCAGGAATAAGCTGGCTTAATATCCCTTTCAATTCGATTGATGAAAGTACCTTTTATTTTTTCTTCTACCCTTTTACTCAAACTTGGCAATGAGGATTGAATTACATTAATCCCATTTTTATTTAGGTGGATATGCTGAACTGTTCTATTGGCAGGATCTTGCCAATCATTTAGTTTTTTTGTGCCCTCGCGTATTATTCGCCTAACCTTTCCATCCGGAAAAAAGATGAAATATTCATGAACCACTCCGTCAAAATCAACATTACCACTAGTTGGCACAGAATGACTACCAAGTGTAAATTGAGGGAAGTAGCGCCAATGTACAACGATGGAATCTGAGTTGTTTTCAATTAATCGTACGTAGGAATAAATATTATTCTTATCTGGCCGAATATCTGATCCATCACCACTGCGCTCAACTACCTCGTCAAAATCCCACTTTCCAACTTTTGTTACCAATTTTGGAAGATAGCTTGATGCCCTGTGAAATATAACCTCTCCCTGAGGTAATTTTATAATTAAATCTGCATATTTTGATGTTAGCGAATGTCTTTCCCAAGGTTCACCGTAATTAACCTTCGTATAGTATGCGTAAAAATCAGAATCATTTGTTTTTTCGGCCAAGCAATGTTGGAAAATAAATAAAATAATAATGAAAGCTGACGTTCTGCTCATTTTTTCAAAAGTTTGCCCGTAATCGTATCCTTACCCCTTTTTAATTGATAATAATAAAGGCCTGAACTTAGGTTTGCAGTTGATACATCTAGAGGAGCAGAAAAACCCTTTTGAAAAATTTTATGATAAACAACTTGCCCCAATGTATTCATTAAACTAAAATTTAATGGACTAGAGATATTTTTACTAAAGCTAAAGGTAATTTGATTTTCGAATGGATTAGGATAAATATTAATCAGTTTAGAGGCCTCATTAATGTCCAAAGCCAAATTGGAACTATATAATTTTGTATCGCCCTCTATTAATTTCACCACCTGATTGGCTAGCACTGAAGGAAAATATTCTTTTTTACCTGATGGCCAAGTAACGGATATCTCATCAATAAAATCATGATGAGCCAATCCATAATGAATAGGCTTTATGCTCTGTCCAAACAAATTAGCTCCAGAATAGTGCCTATAATAACGTTTGCCCTGAAGATTAATTTCAACTATTGATCCCAAGGCATTCTTATTACTTTCTGTACCTTCCAGTTCAATTTGAATCCAATTCTTATTTTGTACATCTGTCTGAATAATATTATTTTTATATAATACAAGATTTACCTCTCTATTGCCTACCAGCACATCCATGTCACCATCATTGTCACAGTCGAATACCTCAAGACCCCTTCCTATTGAGATACTATTCATCCCTAAACTTTGAGAAATATTATTAAATATTCCGTCTTCATTTTCAAAAAATACATTTTGGTCACCTCTTCCATTGATAACTTTCATTCCATTCACAACATACAAATCTTCATCAAGGTCATTATCAGCATCGAAGAACCTTGCTCCCCATCCCCAACCGGTATTTTCAATTCCCAATTCAGATGCTCTATTTGTAAATATGCCTTCCTCTGAGCCAACAAAAAAAGGATTTGGTAAATGATCATAAATATTGGTAACGTAAATATCAAAATTGCCATCGCTATTGTAATCACAAACATCTATCCCCATTCCGTCGCCTAGATTTTCCAATTGATAATATCTTGTTAAATCACTAAACTTACCATTACCCTGGTTAATAAAAAGACGACTCTCTCCGAAATCATTGACAACGTATAGATCAGGAAAAGCATCTTTATTGACATCAATAGGTATTGATGCCCAAGTTTTACCTTCATCATCTAGTCCGGAAAACTCACTCATATCAATAAAAATACCATTACCTTCATTTCTATGAAGACGGTTCGTTTTGAGCCAATCGCTCACATATAAATCTAGATCTCCATCAAGGTCATAGTCCCACCAGAGACCATTTGAACTGTAGCAGTCAAGACAACCTTCAGTGCCAGAGCTTTTAGTAACATTTTCAAACTGACCGTTACCCTCGTTATGCCAAAGCTCATCACCTCCATCATTCGATAGGAATAAATCCGGAAATCCATCATTATCATAATCTCCCCAGCTGGCTCCCATTCTATCTCCCATCCAACCTTCTCTGAGGGTTTCATTTTCAAATAGAATTTTAGATTCTTCTGTGACATCTTCAAATCCACCTTGTCCATTATTTCGAAGTAATCTACTCCAGGTCTGACTGTTGCCTTCCTGAAATTTATGAATGCTAACAAGAAATATATCCATGTCCCCATCCTGATCGTAATCTGCTACAGAAACTCCGTTCGTATCTCGTAGTTCACTCACAATTCCAAACCCAATATCCGGCTCAAAGCTTTGCGCTTTTAGCCATGGGGTCATAGACATCAAAGGAGCTAAGATGATCAAATATTTTAACGAACAACACATGTGTAACTTATTGGATTCGTAAAATAAAATTAATCAAAATTAATTACTTTCTAAACTTTAATTATAAAGAGTGTTGCCTAAAATAATTAGTTTTTCAGTAGCTACTTTTTCGCAAAATTATGGACTTATTTGCCTGTGGAAATGCAGACAAAAAGACAAATTTTGATTTTGCAAATCAAAATCTGATTACACTATTCGGATCGGTAATATTGATTTCGCATCATGTGTTTGTCCTACTCAAGCATCAATAAGGCTAAACTTTACTTTACCCAAGAAATTGAAGTCAACTTAAAACTGTGAAATCATCTTAGAATGGATTAGGATAAATTTTCATCAGTTCAAAACTCTGAGCAAAGGCTATAATTGAAATGGATAAAATCGATAATGCCAATGCATAGTTTTTCATTTAATGGTCATTAACCAAAACACTAAATAATATCTCAATGTTTACCAGTAGAAAATAAAATGAACATTAGCAACTCACTCCCAAAAGTTCTGGTTGCAAATACGAACTGTTATTACAAATATTGAGAAGAAATTAATTCTACTCATATTTAAGTTCAGGTTTTTGACCCGTGCTTATCCATTTAATCAACTGATCAAACGCATCCCCTACCTCTTCGTTTGTGAAATTACAGTGTCCATCCCGAACGACAT
>CAJWQD010000029.1 GCA_913045135.1 uncultured Flammeovirgaceae bacterium
TTTATATTTCTGAATTCACGAGTGGATTTAGATTTCAATTCACATCATCCCTATGAGCGTAATAATGGTAATTTTAATCCTACAAAAGGCTTACAGTACAGGAGGTCTATTGGCCTATATGCTAAATGGAAATTTATAGAGGTACAATTTAAACCTGATTGGCTTTTTGCTCAAAATTTGGATTATGATGGATTTTCAGAGGATAACGGTCAAAGAATTTGGTGGGTACGTTATAATTGGTGGACTTATGCGGATCATCCCGAGAAGCATGGAGAGAAAGATGAATGGCGACTTAGGCCCGGGCAAACCTATTTGAAGTTTAATTATCGTAAGTTTTCTTTAGGTGCATCTAGCCAAAATTTATGGTGGGGACCCGGGAAAAAAAATTCCTTACTGATGACAAATTCAGCCGAGGGGTTTTGGCACGTCTCACTGCAGACGGAGAGGCCAATTGATACTAAGATGGGCACATTTGAAGGGCAGTTGATAGGAGGCTTTTTAAATAATTCAGAATATTTTCCTCCTGACACCTTAAGGCAGTACGCGGGTAAGACAAATTTATATGTTCCCTTCAGAGATGCAGAGCGATACTTATCTGGTATAAATATTTCTTATCACCCTAAATGGGTGGAGGGGCTTTTTTTAGGCTTTTCTTATGTCAATCAACAGTATTTAGAGGATGCCCAAGAATCGGTTGACATGTGGGCTGCTTTGACAGATATTTTCCGTCGAAATGAAGGAATAGATGATCGAATACGACCTGATAGATACGCTTCCTTATCTATGCGTTGGGTATGGAAGGAAGCCCAAGCTGAAGTGTATTTTGAAGGTGGGAAAAATAAATTTCAAACGTTCAAAGAGTTTATGATGGTCCCGGAAAAAGATGCTGCAATTGTTTTGGGAGTGACCAAATTATTTAATTTGTCTCGATTGGATAATTTCTTAGAAGTAGGAGTGGAACTTACGAAATTAGCTCAACCCACGGATTATAGTCTAGCTGAACTGAACAGTTGGTATATTGATCAAAATATCAGGCACGGATATACGCACAATGGGCAATGGATTGGGTCAGGGATTGGTCCAGGGAGTAACCTAGCTACCATTGATCTTAGTTGGCTTAATAAAGATCATAAAATGGGCTTAGTTCTGGAACGAGAGCTTCACAACAGTGATTTTTATTATTTGGCATTTGAGCATAATCGGGATTGGAATAAATACTGGGTCGATTATATAATAGGTATTAAGGGATATACGCAGATGAAAGATCTCATGATTCAAGGAAGAATTGTACGCATTAATTCACTTAATTATCAGTGGATAAATGAGCGCGTACCGGGGGAACCCTATATTAGCCCGGGTAATGATTTGGTCAATTGGAATTTTAATTTGAGTTTGATCTATCATTTATCAACAAAAGATAGGTAATTATTAAAAGCAAATAATTCATTGGAATATACATGGATTTAAAGTCTAAAGAATAAGTATTTAATAAATTATTAATAATGTATATTATTCCCTTTTATGTAAAATATTAGGGCTTGAAGGTATGATTTAATATCAATACCCTTTATTAAGATGGCATTTATAAGGATGAAAAATGACTAAAAACATATATTTGGACACGATTGCAAAGATTCTTAAAAAATATGACATTATGGATTCTGAATACTTGTTAATATAATCGCTAGAAATAATAAAATTTTATTCAAACTCTTTAAAGCTTAATCAAAACTAGAAATTAACCAATGACTTTCATACCTTCAAAAAAAGTTAATAATCAAAGTAATAGTGAAGTGGGATAGATTGATCATTAAAAGCATCGGTGCTCTTGGGGTGCTTCAAATGACCAATTATTTAGTGCCTATTTTGGTTATACCAATACTTTTGTCCCGTGTGGGACTGGAGAGTTATGGGATGATTGTTTTGGCTCAAGGGATCATGAATTTTGCAGTTGCTATTGCTGATTTTGGTTTCAATTTAACGGGTACTCGTTTGATCAGTTTAGCACAAGGAGATCTTGTTTTGGAGCGTTCTGTGACTCAAAAAATTCTAGTGATTAAAGTTTTTCTATTGTTAGTGACTTTTATCGGATTGACGTTTTTGGTAAAAATAGTTTCGCAATGGCACTCTTATGAATACCTAATTTTGATCTCTTATTTGATTGTTATTGGTAATGTACTAATGCCTGTTTGGTACTTCCAAGGTGTTCAAAAAATGATATGGTTGGCTTTATTAAATTTCCTAAGTAGGATGTTTTACTTAGGTGCCGTACTTTTTTTTATAAAATCGAGTGATGATTTACTTTGGGTGAATTTTTATAATGGATTGGGATGGTGTGTCGCATCTTTTTTTGGATGGGTGGTATTGATTATAAAAATGAAATTTCGCTTTGATAAACATTCAATAAATACAATTTTTGTATTTTGGCATCAAAATGTCCCAATTTTTCTCTCCGAAGGGGTGACTACGTTCTATAGAAATATTGGAGTTGTTATCGCTGGATTTTTTTTGAGTGCTCCGCTCATGGGTATTTTTGTAATTATTGACCGAATCATGATGCTTATAGCGAATTCATATACCTTGGTATACCGAGCGATCTTTCCAATGTTATGTAATTTAGTGAAGGAATCAGATCGTATTTTGAAAGATTTTTTATTCTCGATGTTTTCAAAACTGTTGGTTTTGGTTTTATTAGGAATGGCTTCTGTCATCTTTTTTGGTAGGCCACTTATTGAGATGCTTTCCGATGAAATTGTTCTAACAGATATAGATTCTTATTTATGGATATTACCAGTTTTTATTTTTATACTTTTTTGTAATCTTCCGATTAGCTTATTAATTATCGCTTTGGATAAGAAAAAAGCATATTTTAACTATCACTTGATCGGTCTGATTACGGCACTCGTTTTATTCCCTTTGTTGGTTTCTTTTTTGAAAATCAATGGATTATTGATCGGTATAGTAGTAGCAGAATTTTCAATGATTCTTTTTGGGGGAGCTGTATTGCGCAGAATCTATCGAAAGCCCGTCAATTCATAAATAGCATCTATGTATTGATCGCAGACATGATCCCAAGTATATTTTTTTGAAATACCCGACCTTGAATGATTTTTTAAATCTATGACTCTTTTGGGATGAAGATCAAAATCCTTGATTTTTTCACTGACGGAATTAACAGATTTGTTAAAAAAATCACCAAAGGCTCCATGTGCTAGCATCTCGTCATTGAAAGGAGTTTTCAAAGCAAGAATGGCACAACCATAAGCCATGGCCTTGAGCATGGTAGGATTGGTACCCCCGAATTCGTGCCCATGAAGGTAGGCATAACAATGGTGATATAATTCCGCTAAGGTTTCGGATTCATTTACATAGCCAGTCATGATGATGCGGTTCGAAGTTTGTGATCGGACTTTTATTTTTTTGGCAAAAGCGTCTGGAAAAGGGACATCACCTACGATCACCAGCTTCTTATCCGATAAACTTTTTAAAAAGCCCTCTAAAATGAGGTCAGAATTATTGTCTGGAATCAGTCGGCCCACAATCAAATAATAGTTATTTGGTTTAAGGTCCCATTTTTCAATTAACTTGGGGTTTTTTGAGTAACGTAGATCGGCACCATAAGCAATGACTCTAGACTTTGTTTGAAATTCTCTTTTATATACCCGTTTCATCTCGAGGGAGTCATTGATGATCAAATCAAAAAATCGGGTAGCTTGCTTTGAGGACCAATAAAAATATTTGGATCCTAAACCATGCCATTTGGGACGCATCCATTCTAATCCATCCACATTGATCATGGTTTTTTTTCGAAATAATTTAGTCAAAAAACCAAAAGGCCCGTTGGCTGAGTTGACGGCGAGTATGACATCATACGGTTGCAAGCAGGCATGTAAAAACGCAAAAAGAGAATGGCTCAATTGACTCATTGTTTTAGTTTCAATAGCCGGTAGATAGATCAGATGGATTCCATTTATTACCTTGGGGCGGTATTTAAAAAGATTCTTGTGACAATAAATGGTCACCTTTATGCCCCTTTTAACGAAGCGTTCGGAGAGTTCTTTCGCAAAGGTTTCATAACCACTGTACACGTAAGGATATCCTCTCGTGCCAATGAGTGCGATACTGTGACGTTTAATACTCATAGATTACAGTAAGTAGATGAAGCATTTTTTTTTCAAAGGCGGTCAGTGAAAAGTAGGTATTCACTTTTTGTTGAGCCGCTTGTCCCATTGTCTTCCGAAGTTTTTTATCAGACAAGTATGGGGAAATTATTTCGGAAGCCTTTTGGGCATTGTCTAGAGGGATATGGATACCTGAAACTTGATGTTCAATCATTTCTAAGGCTCCACCTTGAGCAGTAGCAATAACTGCTTTTTTACAAGCCATCGCTTCTAATATAACGGTAGGAAAAGGATCAGGTGCCGTCGATGGAAGTACAAATAGATCTAAAGTATTAAGAATGGCCGTAATGTCTTCTCGGTAACCTAGATTTATAAAATGCCTTTTGAGCCCAAGTGTATCTATCTTAGCATCTAATTCATTATAAAGGTACTCATTGCCGGGGTAAGCATCCCCTACCATGATAAAAGTAAGTGTTGGTTTTTTCTGGAGTAAAGCTGCGGCTAGGTCGATAAAATAGCTTTGGCCTTTCCATGGATGTACCCTGGCGATCATCCCAATTATCAGATGGTTGGGATTGAGAGATAATTTTTCGGCCAAAATTTGATCTGTCGCCAAAGATGAATAATCTAGGCCATTATATATGACAGAAATTTTGTGTTCTGGGATGACTGTGGCTAAGTTGTTTTTGACCGCTTGAGATACAGCTATAACATGGTCGGCATTCTTTGCAATCATTTTATGGATGAAAAACGCAAACCAAGAGGGAGATTGTATGATTTCGTGTATATGATATATGTGTTTTAGGTGACATTTTTTCGCTACCCAGGCGCCTACGATAACCGCTGCCGTATTGGAGTAGATCAAATCAATATTTTCTTCGTTACATATTCGTATCAATTGATTTTTTGCCAACCATAGAGTCCAAAACCTATTGATAAGGCCTTTGAAATTAAAATATTTTCTTCTTACGATGCCTAGTTTAATCAATCGAAATTCAATTTGTTCTTTTTTTAATTTTAGGCTTAACAATCCTTCTTCCGATAACACAACTAGAGGAGCGTGTCCATATTTTTTGAGTATTTTCACGGTGATCAGCAAAATTTTACTTGCACCATACAAATCAGAGGAGCTATGTAAGAAAAGGATGCGCAATTACGTTCTATTTTTTAATTTTTTTGCAGGATTACCTGCCATTACTGAGTATGGTGTAACATCTTTAGTTACCACACTACCAGCTGCGATTACAGAGCCTTTTCCTATTCGTACTCCAGCTAGGATGATACTGTTGGCGGCAATCCAGCAGTCGTCTTCGATAATAATAGGAGCTGTGGTTACGCCTTGATCTTTCATTGGGGAATCAATAGAATCAAAATTATGATTTTCTGCATATAAACTCACTCTGGGGGCCATCATTACGTTATTTCCAATTTCTACATACCCTGAACAGCCAATATAACTGTAGGGACCTATATTTGAATGATTCCCTATTTTGAGGCCTACGCCAACGGGGCCACCATATACGTTACTTGGCCGGATGATAGCATAACTTCCGATGGTAACTTTTTCACCGAATTTAATACCTTTTGTACTGATACAATTAATTTCAGCACCCCTTTCCATAACGAAGTTTTTTCCTACCGATAATTTGTGCCCAGAAATAATTTTGACCGAGGGGCCTATTAAAACTAGCCCATTACTTGAATGCCAAAAAAAACGGTAAAATAGGCCTCTAACGAGCCATACGAATAATGTGAATAGTGAATATAAGGTATTTTGTTTTCCCCAACCAATTTTATATTTTTCACTGAATATCATTGATTCCTAATAATGTAATTTTCAATTCCTTCAAGAAATTTTTTTTTGGAAAATTCTTTTAGTCGTAATTTACCATTCTTTATAAGGTCATTCCTATAATTGGATGAGTTTATCAATTTTTTCATTGCCTCAGACCAAGCTTGGGGATCTAATGATGGCACAGAAAGAGCACCATTTCCTGCAATTTCATTTATGGCTTCGTTCTCTGATACTATGATTGGCAGGTTATAGGAAAAAGCTTCGAGTACGGGAATGCCAAAGCCCTCCTTAACGGAGGGGAATGCGTATAACGATGCATTTTCATAAAGCCATTTTAATTGATTTGCTGAAGCATAACCTGTAAAGAAAACATTTGCTTGAAGCTCAAGTTGGTGAATTAATATTTGAAGATTTTCATAGTCGTCTAGTCCTTTCGTGGGCCCTTTTTGTCCGGCTAAGACCAGATTATAATCCGGAAAGGTCTCCAAAAAAAGAGCAAATCCTTTTACCAAAACTCCTAGATTTTTACGTTTTTCAAGGACCCCTACATGTAAAATGTAGGGTTGATGATCTAATTTTTCATAAGGCTCCGCGTCAGTTAATTTACCAAATTGAGGAGCACTTTGATAAATGGTTTGAATGAACTTAGGCTTTAACAAAGGGATGATTTTTTTTTCTGTTGCCAATGAAGTCGAGATAATTTTACTTTTACCATTCAGGCCTTCAATAATGGACCATAAATAGTATTTTAACCACCATTTATTATAATTGTGTGGGTTTTCCCAAAAAAAAGCATCATGGAATACGATTATTTTTTCACAAGGGAGATTCCAAAAGGGGGCATGAAAATCTGGGAAAATGACAGCTTTGGGACGATGCCATAATATCAACAAGGGGATCACCAATTGTTTCCAAAATAAAGTGTGAAGATGGAAAAATAAATGTCTCCATTTAGTATGCTTTTTGAACAAGTTGTTTTTTTCAATGTGGACCAATTTGGGATAGAGCACATATTCATATTTTTTTGATAGTTCTGTGGCAGCTAGAAGTTCTTGAATATAGGTTCTTATACCTGTTTTGGCCATCAATAAATACTGAATATCTAGGATAATTTTTTCTTTAGCCATAGGGTAAGGCATTAGGTGAAATGACTTGGCTGTTTTTTATTTTCACACTTTGACCCACTAGCCACCAGCTGATCAAGGATACGAAGAGATATAGTTCCGCATTTGCAGTGAATAAAGGTAAGAGCAAGGCAAACTTGGTGGTTCCAGCCACAAATGGGACGATTTGTTCATTTGGGCTGAGTGATTTTCTATAGGCTTGAATACTTGTTTTTATAGCAAGATATAAAAGACTGATATAAAGTATGAGTCCTAAAAGGCCCATTTGAACACCAAATATCAAAAATTGATTTTCTCCTCCTACTCTATTTTCATTATCTACACCATTGCCATTTCCGCTCATAGCCAATCCGATTCCCTCCGGAGAATTAATCATACTTTCAATCGCCTCCAGCCATTCAAGTAGGTGTCCTAAACTTGAAGCATTTTCAAAAGTCAACGTATCTAGAACAAAAAAATACAGATCTTCTGAGGCGAAAAATAATATATAAATAATAAAAGAGAATATTATAGTGATGCCCGCCAATAGTAAACGGTAGGATTTGAATACAAAAGCAATGAATATTAGTTCTAAAATAAAAGCAGCAATTGAAGCGCGTGAATACGCGAAAAAAAGAGATCCAATAACTATTATCATGAGGCTACCATACAATATTTGATTATTTCGGTACGGAGTCTTTATAAAAAAAATAAAAGCAATGGCAAATGCGAGTAAAGAGGCACTTGAAAGGTCTAATGGATTTGCAAAAAATGCACCAAATCTTTGGACGCCAGATTGGGTTTCAAAGGTCCAAGATAGCCCATAATTTCCTGTCGGCTCAACGTCATTTATTGTAGATTGGAAATTACCATAGTTTATAAGGGTGTGCAAATGAATGCCACTGGTAAACTCTACTACATTGATACAAAAGGCGCAAAAAGCAATACCAAGGATGAGCTTAAAGGTCAATTGCATTTGATATTTACTTAAGGACATATTTCTTCCTAAGAAATAAACTATTCCCATGAGGAGAATATTTTTGAAATAGGCCGCTTTGGCCAAAAAAGGCATTTCTCCAATTGGCGACACAAGAAAAAAGAAAGCTAAAAAAATAAAAGCGCCAAATACTAAATCAATATTAATTATCTTGAATTTTTTTCTTAAGAGGTTGGATTGATAAAAAATAAACACGCTTAGGGCTACTAATAATACAAACTCTTTAAGATATTGGATAATAAATACAGCAATTGAGCTTTGAGTTTGCTGAAAAAAGAAGCTTTGCAAGGTGATGTAAATTGGTAGATACAAAATAGCGAAGACAAGAAAGTACCATTCTTTTCCTGTTTTTATCATAAGAAAGATAAGGTATCCTGAACCTAAAAGAAGGGTTAGAGCAATCAATATGAAAATGAAGATTGCCATCTTTTTTAGCTATTCGAAATTACTAGTTGCATATTTAAATAAAAAAGTATCAAATCAATGGTGAAGGTCAGCATATAGAATTTTCATAATTGTGTTGAATACCCTTTTAAGAAGCCGTATATCAGCATTTTTAATTTTTTCTTTCTCCCTTTAAATATGAAATATAGGCTATAAGCGATTATTTTCAACAAAAGAAAAATATGAGCATTAATGGATTGAAAACCTTTGGTATGTAATCTGACCAGAAAAATATGATTTCTTATATTTAAGAAATGAACAAATGGGGATAAGAAACCGTCTGCTGATTTATTTTTAGTTTTACTGCTAGCACCTGCTTTGTGGTAAATGGGAACACTTGGATTATATGCTAATAGATAGCCTAATTTCCGGATTCTTAACGACCAATCTACATCTTCATAATATGCAAAAAAGTGGTTATTCAACAGACCGACTTCAGATATTATTTCTGCTTTTATAAGCATGCAACATCCGGTGAGCCAATCGAGATACTTAGGCTTACTGTATTTTTCAGAGTCCAGTTGATCGTATCCTATGGTTGTAGTGGAGGCATTCAATGAATAATAAATACCTCCTCCACTCCATATCTTGTCTGAGTTATCAGCGAACATTATTTTTGGTTGAACGGCGGCAATTTGAGGATTGGAACGAAGAGTTGTTAAAAGTGGGGTCATAAAGTTTTTTGGGACTATAGTATCATTATTTAACAACATGATGTACCTAGCGCCCAAGTTTAATCCGTACTTAATTCCAATATTATTGGCTCCTGTAAAACCCAGATTTGTCTTTTGAGGCAGTATTGTGATTTTTGGAAAGCTTTCTTTTAATTTTAAGGCAGATTTTTCTTTGCTTTCATTGTCTATAACAATGATGCTAAAGGAGGTGTTATTTGTTAGGTATAGGGACTTTAGGCAATCGTTAGTATCATTATAATTTTTCCAATTAACTAATATAATAGCAATCATGTGAGGTTCAAGAAATTACCATTAACTTTTTCCACAAATATTGAAGGGTGAAAAAAATTAGCATAAAAATCCCGCCGATCAACCCGCTAGTAGCGATTAACTTTATCGGCCTGGATTTATCTATTGAAAGTGGTCTAACGGGTTCATCTATAATTTGGATTAAAGGCTTTTTGTTACGGTGTGTGATTTTTGCCATCTCTAAATTTTTGATAATTTCCTCATATATGGCAGCAGATGCTTCGATGTCAATTTGTAGCTTCTGGAAAGGAACTTGATTGGTATAATAAAGTGGATTGGGATTAGGTTGAAGCTCAGATATTGTAGCCAATTGATCAAGCGAGTGGTCTAGAATAATACGTGTACTATCGGCTTGACTTTGCAATATCTTTAGATTTTCCCCTGTTTTCTTAGTACTCGTACTTTCGTAAAATTGATTAACAATTTTTACTAAAACGGTATTGAATCTTTCAGCAAAAAGTGCATCATCATCTTCAACTTTTACACTTAAGATCATAAGTTTTCTGTTGGGCTTTTCTATGATCAGTTGATCTTTCTTGAAATCGTCTATGACTTCCATCAAAAGGCTATCATGCTTCACACCCATATCAGCGTTTGGGATTTCAAAACTGAACTTTTTTAGCTCATCATCTCGATGCCATCGCTTCAGTAGTTTTTTCCCCCTTGCGAATCGCGTGATCAAGCGTTCGCTGTCGGCATCACTTAAGCGTGATAAAAAAGCCAGTTTTAACATTCTATATGACTTGTAGAGCTCTACTATATGATCGGTATCGAAGAGCTGACTCTCATCGGAAATATTATTCAAATTAATACCTACAACGGAAGCTAAGGATCCCAATTGAGACATATCAACTTCTCCTACGTCAATGATGAAGGTAGTTTCTGCAGTGTAAATGGGATCTCTAAAAAGTTCATAGGAAATTCTTAAAAAAGCGATAATCAAAGATCCCAGCACTAATTTTTTCCAATTAAGTAAGAGATAATTAATTAAGCTTTTGACCTTATCAATGAAGTCACGAAAGGAAATGCGCTCTTCGTCTATGTATCTAGGGGCGTTCAATTAAGCGTGTTGTTTAGTAAGGTTACACCGATCAAAGTTAAAGAGGTGATTAATGAAGTTGAAATAGCAATAATATCTCCTGTGTTAACTCCTACCTTAATGGGTTTTTCAGGCACAATAATTTCAGTCCCTGGAGATATTCTAGGATAGAATTTTATACCTAAAAAACTGTTAGTTTTTGCCGCTTTGCCATTGGCATAAACAACATAAGTATGTTTTTTTTTCGCCCTATTATTGAAACCACCCGCTTCATTGATATAATATTTGAGATTTTTTGAGGATTCAAATCCTATCGTATTGGGATACAAAACCCTACCCATTACACTTACAGTATTTAACTTTTTGGGGATATTAATAATATCACCATCCTCTAAAATTAAATCATCAATGGATCCGGGTTTTGATAAGATTTTAGTTAAATCTAAGGCAATAGATTCAGCTTCTTTTAAATTGATATCCGCACCGGTGTTGTTATTAGAGATCTCTTTTATTCTGTTTTTTTGAGCAAGGGCTGATAAATTTTCATTTTTAGCATTAATTTTATTTTGATCATAACCTAATTCTTCATTTATTTTATTAATAATTACCAAATCTGATTCGCTGTAAAGGATTGTATCCATATTATTCAAAAAATTAAGAAGGTTTAATTTTTTTTCTAGTTGATCATTATTATCACGGTTAAATTCAGATTTCCGAATCAAGGTAGCCCCTGCAGGATAGGCAAATTCATTGAGTCCATTGGCCTTTCCGATGATGTCAGAAATTCTTTCATCAGCCGATTCTATGGGATATGTTCCTGGTAAATTTACTTGGCCTAAAATTTGAATAGACTTTTCTTCAAAATAATTAGGATTTTTTCTAATTGTAATATGATCAAATGGTCTTAGAAGATACTCATTAGAGGATACTTCAAGATTATCATTAATTGCTAACTGTTCTGTTTGGATTTGATCATAAGCAGACTGTTGAGGAGGTCTTCTTGAAATAAAAGCAGTACCACCTATGGCTGCTTTCGTAAATCCTTTGGCTTGAAAAATTAAATCGTTCAGAGAAAGATTATCAGAAAATCGATAAACACCAGGATTATTTACTTCGCCCGTAATGCGGACAAATTTTTCCTCCTCAAAATCATAAATTGAATTTATTTGAAGGACGTCTTCTTTTTGCAGTTTTACCTCCTCCATTTCACCGCTTAGGATTTTTTCGAGATTTAATGTGAGGGTCTCAATGCTGTAGTCTTGATGCATTCTTGTTAATAAGGCCCGTCCTGTGAAGGCATCCCCGGTTAAGCCATCTGCCAGGACTATTAATTTTTTCACGGTTAAATTATCTTTAAGAGCATAAGGACCGGGTCTGAAGACGGCACCTTTAATTATAACTCGATTTTCGAATCTATTTTGAATTTCACCTATGCTGAAAACATCCCCATCTTGAAGTTTAAACTCCTCGAACTGGGTTTTATAGATATCTAAAACTTGCTTTGATGCATCGTTACTGCGAGTGACACGGATTCTTTTTTCATAGGCATTAGAGATGAAACCACCGGCATAAGTAAGTAAATTCTCAAGAGTTTCATTTTCCAGGGTTTCATAGAAGCCGGGGCGCTTAATGGCGCCTTGCAATTCAATTCTATTTTTGTAAGGCTCGATAATGATCACGTCATTATGTTGTAGATGTATATTGCTGTTTGAATTACCAAACAATAAAAAGTCATATATATCAATTGTAGATATTTGCTTGCTTTGTCTATACACTTTTATGTCTCTCAGGGTTCCCATCAGAGTGGGACCACCGGCAGCATATAAAGCATTGAATACCGTAGATAGGGCATTTATAGTGTAGGTACCAGGAACGTTTACTTCACCTACAATATTTATACTGATATTTCGAATCATACCTATTGATACCTGTAAAAAGGTTTTAGGCGCAGCACCAGACAGTTCAACATAAACGCTGGCAAGTCGATTTTTTATTTTTGTTTGGGCTTCTCTTAACGTGAGTCCGTTCAAATAAATGGGGCCCACATTTCTTAGGAAAAGCTTACCATTGGGCTGAATAGATTCTGTATAATTCCATTCGGAGGCACCAAAAATATCAATTACAATTTCATCACCGACTCCGAGTACATAATCAGGTGGAGGTGGAAAGTTCAAGTTGGTCTCGAAACTCAGTTTTCTAGTTTCGTCGTTAAAAACGCTATAGCCAAAGTTTTGATTTATTGGTAAATTTTCTAGTTCTATTTTTTTTTGTTCTTCCTCGAAAGCTAATTGTGTCAGATAATCTGTTAGTACTTCTTTCTTTTTTTCTTCTTGGAAATCAGAAATACTTGATTTTCGCTTATTATCACCGGCCCGTAATTTGTTAATTCTCCGTGACAGTTTGCTTATTTCCATGGCAGATAAACCTTCTGATCTTGCATATTGGATTATGTTTTGATCTGAATACCCCATACTCTTAGCTCGCTGCATCATCATACGAATTTGATCATCAGAAAGATTATCAACTTTCACTGATTGATCCCTTTTAATACTTTGGGAGCTGACTGTTTCTATGATACAGATCCCAATAAAAAAGTGAAGAAAGAGGAAGAGAAAAAACCTAAAACATTTGTGCATTACTAATCTTTTATTTTTTTATACAAATTTAATTAATTAATAATCAAAATAGTACGCATCTATTTATTTCCATGAGAGAATGTTATGGGTAAACAAATGAGAAATGGTTTCCTAATGAGCAGTTTTTTCTCTTCCTTGAACTAAGAAATTGGGATTCAATAAATTTTCTTTATTGTAATGTACTTGATTTTTTGAGTTTTGAATGAATACTTTGCCCCCTGCTTCCTCGACGATTATTTGAGCAGCAGCTGTATCCCATTCCATAGTCGGGGCAAATCTAGGATATAAATGAGCTTCCCCCTCAGCGATCATCATGAGCTTCAAGGAACTACCCTTAGATATAATTTTGGGTTTGATTAAGGCATCTAAAAATACTTGGGTCTCGGGGTTGAGGTGAGAGCGGGAGGCAACCACTTTGATTCCGGATTGATTGAGATAAAAGGATGCAGATTGAATATTTTTTCCATTTTTTTGAGCGCCGGATGCTTTGATAGCATAATACAGGTCATTAGTTACTGGTGTTTGTACAACACCGAGAATGGGTTGATGATGGTGAACTAGGGCAATATTCACGGTGAATTCTCCATTCCTTTTGATAAATTCTTTAGTACCGTCTAGGGGGTCTATCAGCCAAAAAGTTTCCCATTTTTTTCTTCGTGAATAAGGAATTTGGGCACCTTCCTCACTTAACATTGGGATACCAGTTTTTTCTAATACGGATGCAATGACTTGATGGGCTGCCTGATCTGCTCGTGTAAGTGGGGATTGATCATTTTTGGCTTTTATTTCAAAATCATTTGATTTATAAACTCTTAGTATTTTCTCACTGGCCATACGTGCTGCAATTTTGGCTTGCTCGAGTAATGAATTTAAGTTCATAATGTAAATTGGATTTAAATGATCATACCGGCGGCCACTGTTTCATAAGTGTTTTCATCAATTAAAATAATACTGCCAGTCGTTCTATTTTTCCGATAGGAATCCGTTAATAAAGGCTTAGTGGTACGTAATTGAATTCGTGCGAGGTCGTTCATGCCAATATTTAGATTCTCAATATTTCGATGAAGGGTATTTACATCTAACTTATATCGTACATTTTTAATTATGGCTTTAGCTTCTGAAGTGGTATGCCTAATGATGTATTTTGCTTTAGGGTTGGGTTCTTGATTATGCAGCCAACACATCATGATTTCGATGTCTTGATTAAGATCAGCTTGATTGTTTGATCTCACTAGCATATCCCCTCGGCTGACATCTACATCATCAGTAAGCTGTATAGTAACCGACATAGGAGCAAATGCTTCGTTTAGTGGTCCATCAAGGGTGTCTATAGTTTTGATTTTTGATGTAAATCCTGAGGGGAGTATCGTAATTTCATCTCCGGGCTTGAATACACCTCCAGCAATTCTTCCGGCATAACCTCTGAAGTCATGGTATGCTTTTGTTTTGGGGCGGATGACTGTTTGCACTGGAAATCGACAATCAATGTGATTGTGATCGCTTCTTATATGTAAATTTTCTAAGCAGTACAAAAGAGTAGAGCCTTCATACCATGCCATTTTTTCACTACGTTTGGTTACATTATCTCCAATCAAGGCACTTATGGGGATAAAACGGATGTCGGTTACATCCAATTTAGATGAAAAGCGTTCAAAATCTTTTTTAGTTTTTTGAAAAGTATCTTCTTGATAGTTTACCAAATCCATTTTGTTCACGCAAACGATCAAATGAGGAATTTGAAGCAACGAAGCAATGATGGCATGTCGACAAGTTTGTTCCACTACACCATGGCGGGCATCTATGAGGATTAAAGCACAATTTGCGGTGGATGCGCCTGTGATCATGTTTCGGGTATATTGAATGTGACCAGGGGTATCTGCAATAATAAATTTTCTTTTGGGTGTGGAAAAATAACGGTAGGCTACATCAATGGTAATACCCTGATCGCGCTCATCTTTGAGGCCATCAGTGAACAACGATAAATCTGGGTTTGCTAAACCTTTGCGGTCACTAGATTTTTTGACTTGATTCAGTTGATCCTCAAAAATTGATTTAGTATCAAAAAGAAGGCGACCTATCAAGGTACTTTTACCATCATCTACACTACCGGCCGTGGTGAACCGCAATAATTCCATATTTAGATAAGCATTCATATTTGGATTTTTAAAAATAACCTTCTTTTTTTCGATCTTCCATTGAGGTTTCAGATCGTTTATCGTCAGCCCGATTACCTCTTTCAGTTTGTCGTGCTGTGGCTACTTCATTCACGATTTTTTCTAATGTATCGGCGTCGGATTCATATCCACCGGTTATTGTGATGTCTCCTAAAGTTCTAAAACGAACCTTTTTTTGTAAGGGGACTTCCTTTTCATCCAGTTGAATGTACTCAGATAAGGGGAGCCAGGTGTCATTGCGACGGATGACTTTACGTTCATGTGCAAAATAAAGGGAGGGAATCTGAATTTTTTCACCTAAAATATATTGCCAAACATCTATTTCTGTCCAGTTACTTAATGGGAATACACGAAAATGTTCTCCATCATGATGTTTACCATTGAATATATTCCATAATTCTGGACGTTGATTTTTTGGGTCCCATTGCCCGAATTGATCACGATGTGAAAAAAATCTTTCTTTAGCACGAGCTTTTTCTTCGTCTCTTCTCGCACCACCAACACAAGCATCAAAATGATGTAATTCTATAGTATCAAGGAGGGTATTGGTTTGGAGTGCATTTCTGGAAGCATTTTTCCCTCGTTCCTCTTTAGACCTCCCAGAATTAATGGATTCTTGAACCATGCCTACGATTAGACTAACGTCTAAATCGGAAACTATTTGATCTCTGAATACTATGGTTTCTGGAAAATTATGGCCGGTGTCGATATGCACCAGAGGGAAGGGTATTTTAGCTGGATGAAAAGCTTTCTTGGCAAGGTGGGTAACTACGATAGAATCTTTACCTCCTGAAAATAGGATACAGGGATGTTCAAATTGCGCAAAAACTTCTCGAAGAATAAAAATTGATTCATTTTCCAATTCATCTAAATGTGTAAGGTTGTAATTACTCATTCAAGTTTTAGTTTGGGTTCTATAAATTCAAGTATGTTTTTTAATGAGATCTCCAAAGACTCCATTTCTGTTTTGATGGTTATGTCGGGTTGCTTAGGAGGTTCGAAAGGAGAATCGATCCCTGTAAAATTAGGAATTAAACCTTTTCGGGCTTTAGCATAAAGTCCTTTAACATCACGTTTCTCACATATGTGCAAAGGACAGTGAACAAAAATCTCTATAAAATTTTCTATTCCGATAAGTTTACGGGCTTGATTGCGATCAGATTCAAGCGGAGAAATAAAAGCAGACAATACAATAGTACCAGCCTCGTTAAATAATCGAGCAACTTCGGCAATTCGTCGAATATTTTCCGAGCGATCTCGTTTTGAGAATCCCAAGTCATTGTTGAGACCAAAACGTATATTATCACCATCTAAAATATATGTTTTATATCCTTTTTGATGCAAAACAGATTCTATATTTCCAGCAAGGGTAGATTTACCCGAACCTGATAGTCCAACGAACCAAATCACCTTAGCTTGATGGCCATTATTTTTCAATCGATCAGACTTACTAATTGAATAGACGTGCTGGGTGATATTCTTACTCATTTTTTTCGGCCAAATTTAACGCTGAACCAAACGCGTTCATGGCAATAGTAAAGAATTACTTTAAATATGGTTTCCGCGATAGCCACACCTGTAGCCTTTTCAATCGCGTTTGTCTCGTCTCCAAAAAAAGCTAAAGCCAACAAAAAAGTCGTAGTAGAGGCAATGATACGCCAAGTGATTGCCTTTGAAATGTGTCTTATTTTATTTTGATCCATAAATTACTTATTACGGTAAGATTAGGTAAAAAGATTATTAATTTTATCTCAATCTTCTTATTATTTTTTTGGAATCAATTCGGGTTTAAATGATTCAATGGTTATTTTGAGACCTTGGGCTCTGGAAAATTGGGGTTGCCAATCCAAAAGCTTTTTAGCTAATGAAATGTCTGGCTTTCGCTGTTTAGGATCGTCAATGGGTAGGGTTTGATAGGTAATTGAAGAAGAACTTCGAGTAAGTTGTAGGATTTCTTGAGCAAATTCGTTGATGGTAACTTCTTGAGGATTCCCAATATTGACAGGATTAGCATATTCACTGTGCAGCAAGCGGAAAATTCCCTCGATCAGATCATCCACATAAGTAAATGATCGGGTTTGATTACCATCTCCAAAAGCTGTAAGGGGCTTACCTTTAAGGGCTTGCCCAATAAAGGCTGGTAGTACGCGGCCATCATTTAATCTCATTCGAGGTCCGAAAGTGTTAAAGATACGCACAATTCTTGTTTCCAATTGATGGTAATTACGGTAGGCCATAGTCAATGCTTCTTGAAATCTTTTGGCCTCATCATATACACCTCTGGGGCCGATGGGATTAACATTTCCCCAATATTCTTCTGTTTGAGGATGTACCAAGGGGTCCCCATATACCTCAGAGGTAGACGCAATCAATATTCTTGCTTTTTTTTCTTTTGCTAAACCGAGACAGTTTAAGGTTCCTAAAGATCCCACTTTCATGGTTTGAATAGGCATTTTTAAATAATCAATGGGGCTGGCGGGAGATGCGAAATGTAAAATATAATCCAAGTTTCCGACTACGTGAATGAATTTGGTGACATCGTGCTCATAGAATTCAAAATTTGACTTTTTATTTAGATGCTCAATATTTTTTACAGATCCCGTGCTTAAGTTATCTATGGCAATGACCTTATAATTTTCTTCAATGAATCTATCGCATAAATGAGATCCTAAAAATCCCGCACCTCCAGTAATTAATATTTTTTTCATAATTCTTGTTCAATTGTATCAAAACTTTGACTTGCCAAATCTTTCGGAGAGATCAAGGCTCCTGTAAAATCTTCCTTAATTTTTAACATGGGGTCATAGATGCTCAAGCAACGCTCTGAAGCCAGGTGATAGGGTTGATCCACCACATATTGAAAATAAGTATGATCTCTCAATGTAAAGTAGCCATGGGCAAAACCTTTGGGGACGAATAGGGCTTTATCTGGACTGTCTAGTTTAATTTTAAAATATTGAAGATAATTTTCAGAGGTTTTTCTTAAATCAATTACCAGATCAATGACAGCTCCGCTAAGCACCATTACAATTTTAGTCTGAGCAAAAGGGTCTAACTGAAAATGAAGACCTCGAAAGACATTTTTTTTTGATTGAGTAACATTGACTTGCTCAACCGAAAAATCGAGGCCAAATTTTTTAAATTGAGTACTATTGTAAGCTTCCATGAAATATCCTCGATTATCCTTATGTAATTCATTGTGAATCACATAGCAGTCTTTAAGCGGTGTAGGTTCAATTTCCATCTAGTAGTTTTAATAAATACATGCCATAGCCACTTTTTTTCAAGGGAAGTGCAGTCTTGCGGAGTTGTTCTGAATCGATAAAGCCCATTTTGAAAGCAACCTCTTCAACACAACCAATCTTTAGTCCCTGGCGGGATTCTATGACTCTGACAAAATCACTGGCTTCTCGAAGGGATTCAACAGTTCCAGTATCTAACCAGGCAGTTCCCCGATCCAGTACTTCAACTGATAATTTTCCCTGCCTCAGATATTCATTATTTACGGCAGTGATTTCCAATTCACCCCGTGTACTGGGTTGGACATTTTTTACAATGTCCACGACTTCATTATCATAAAAATATAAACCAGGAACGGCATATTTTGATTGGGGATTTATAGGTTTCTCTTCGATAGATAATGCTTTTTTTTGATCGTTAAAGGCTACTACTCCGTATCTTTCCGGATCATTTACACTATATGCAAAGATAATTCCACCCTGTGGATCTGTGCAATTTTGTAATTTTTGAGATAATCCTGAGGCGTAAAAAATATTATCACCCAAGACCAATGCGACCTTTTCATTTCCGATGAATCCCGCTCCAATGAGAAAAGCTTGAGCCAAACCTTCGGCTTTTGGTTGAACGGCATATTCAAAATGACAACCTAAATTAGCTCCGTTACCGAGTAGTTGTTGGAATCCAGGAAGATCTCTTGGTGTTGAGATTATCAGTATTTCTCTGATGCCTGCCAAAAGTAAAATAGATAATGGGTAATAAATCATAGGTTTATCGTAAACGGGGAGCATTTGTTTACTTATGGCAAGAGTCAAGGGGTGTAGCCGAGTCCCTGATCCACCTGCTAAAATAATGCCTTTCATATATTTTTGTTATAATGAGTTTGATAATAGGCTTGGTATTCACCAGAGGTCACATGACGTAACCATTGTTCATTTTCGAGATACCATGTTACCGTTTTTTTGAGTCCCTCCTCAATTTTAATTGAGGGTTGCCAGCCCAGTTCATTCACCAATTTAGTAGCGTCAATCGCATATCTGTAATCATGTCCTGAGCGGTCGTTTACAAAAGTAATGAGCTCTGCGGAGCTGCCTGATGGCCGTTTCATTGCCTCATCCATAATGCGGCATAACAGATGGATTAAATCAATATTTTTCCATTCATTGAATCCGCCAATGTTGTATGTTTCACCGTTAATTCCTTGATGGAAAATAGTATCAATGGCTCTTGCATGATCAATGACATAAAGCCAATCTCTGATGTTTTCACCTTTTCCGTAAATTGGGATGGGTTGCTTATTTTTAATATTATTGATAGCCAAGGGAATGAGTTTTTCAGGGAAATGATTGGGGCCGTAATTATTAGAACAGTTGCTAATAACTATCGGGAGATTATAGGTATTATGAAAGGCTCGGACAAAATGATCGGAGGAAGCTTTTGAGGCTGAATAAGGGCTTTTTGGATCGTAAGCAGTGGTTTCTGTAAACAGACCATTTACTCCAAGAGGGCCATATACCTCATCTGTTGATACATGGTAAAATCTGTTATCAGAGGGCATTTTCCCCCAAGCCTCTTTAGCTACATTAAGCAAATTGACTGTTCCCAAAACATTGGTTTGAACAAAATCTATGGGATGGGATATCGATCGATCCACATGAGACTCGGCTGCTAAATGAATTACACTGTCTAGCGCATGTTTATTAAAAAGATTTTGTACTAAGGCCATGTTACAAATATCACCCATGATGAAATGGTAGTTGGGGTTTTGTTCAATATCTGAAAGATTTTGCAAATTCCCTGCATAATTGAGTTTATCTAAATTGTAAATTTGATAATCAGGATATTGCTGCACGAATCTTCGTACTACGTGAGAGCCAATGAATCCTGCACCTCCTGTGATAAGAATTTTCTTCATATAAAAAAATAAATATGATTACCATTTAAAAGATCAACAAATATAACCAAACTCAAATGAGTGTGTTTGTTAAAGATTAATGGAATTTTATTTTCCAAATCTTATAATTAGCTAAATCATCACGGAGAAAAATGCAGTTTTTTGAGTAATTCCACAAGTTTAATGATTATTCCTTATAAATGTACAAAACCCTCAGTTTTCAACCTTATTTTTGTGGTATGAATCAGATTATTGTCCTAATTAAGAAAGATTTATTGGTTGATTTCAGACAAAAATATGTTGTAGCGGGGATCGCGTTGTACATCTTTACGCTAACATATACTGCTTATTTGGCCTTTAATAACGTGATTACTCCCGCTATTTGGAATGCATTGTTTTGGTTAAATTTATTGTTTTCAAGCGTCACAGGATTGTCCAGAAGCTTTAGTCAAGAGGCCCACCGATCTTATTATTATTATTTTCTAGCCAAACCGATTCATATTTTAACAGCGAAACTAATTTATTATGGACTGTACGAATTTGTTTTGGTTGTCTTATTGACATGGGTATTCAATCTTTTTTTAGGTTTTCCTATTGAAAACCCTTCCCTTTTTTTAGTTAATCTTTTGGTAGGAGCGATTGGTTTGGCTGTGTGCTTCACGTTGATAGCTTCCATTGTATCCAAAACGGATAATGCGTCTCATCTCATGCCTATACTGGCTTTTCCAGTGATTATTCCAGTTTTATTAATTGCTGTAACCAATTCTAGAAAAATTGTTTTTGGAGCTTCTTTAGGCGATATTTCTGCAAACCTATTGGTATTGATCTGTTTTAATGTGATTATCATTGCGCTGTCATTTTTATTGTTTCCTTACAGTTGGAAAAATTAATATGAAATACTTAATCAAGGCATATTGGTGGAAACCATTAACTGTATTTTTATTGATTTATACGGTGATTGGAGGATTTTTAATGCCAGTACCTAGATTACCGATTCTTAATGAGACAATTAGAATTCTACATTTTCATGTTCCCATGTGGTTCGGGATGATCATCATGTTTGCTTTTTCTGTATTTTACTCCCTAAAATATTTGTCTACCAAAAATTTTATATATGATTTATATGCCGAGCACCTAGTTAATGCAGGAGTTTTGTTTGGCATTTTAGGTATAATTTCAGGTATGGTTTGGGCCAATTTTACCTGGGGAGAGCCATGGAGTAATGATCCCAAGCAAAATGCTTCTGCTATCTCTCTGCTCATATATTTCGCTCTCATCATTCTAAGGGGATCTCTGCAAAATGATCATCAGAGGGCTCGAATGGGTGCTGTTTACAATACCTTTGCCTTTGCTGTTCTTATACCCTTAATCTTTGTTCTACCACGAATGACAGATAGTTTACATCCAGGGAATGGTGGAAATCCTGCGTTTGGACAATATGATTTAGATAGTGATTTGAGAATGGTATTTTATCCGGCTGTTTTGGGATGGACTTTGTTAGGGTTTTGGATAGCGACTTTACAAATCAGATCAGTTAATCTTCAAAAGCAACTAGATTATGAATAAAATAATAAGATTATTGTTTTTTTTCTTCTTCTTTCTAGGGCATCAAATAATCGTTCGTTCTCAATCTCAGATTGAGATGGCAGATGATTTTAGGGGAGAAGGGAAGATTTATGTAGTTATCATGGTGGTCCTTCTCATTTTAGCGGGAATCTTTTTAACCTTATTTTGGTTCGATAGAAGACTAAGTCAATTGGAAAAGCAAATTGGAGATAAAAAATGAAAAAGTCACATATCATAGGCATTTTGGTCATAGCCATGGCTATGGGGATAATACTTATAACAGCTGGAGATGCCAGCAGTTATGTTACTTTTGATGAGGCGAAGCGCCGTGAATCTGATGGAGATAGATCGAAAATTCATGTGGTTGGAAAGCTTAAAAAGGCGAATTCAGATGAGGTTATCGATATCATTCCCTCTGATGATCAACTTTCTTTCACTTTTGTAATGTTAGACGAGAGCGGGGCAGAGCAAAAAGTATTTCATCCTAATCCCATTCCTCAAGATTTTGATCGATCTGAACAAGTAGTAGTGGTGGGCTCCTACCAAAAAGGTTTATTTATAGCCGACAAAATTCTATTAAAATGTCCCTCTAAATATCAGGAGGAAGAGATTAAAATTTAACGAATGGTTCATTATTTGATAGGTAATCTAGGCCACCTGATGATCATTCTGTCGCTGGTCACTGCATTTGTTTCTTTTATTGCTTATTTTAAAGCAGTTCAGATGAAAAATCTTACCTGGGAGCGCTATGCAAATTGGAGTTATTATTTCCATGTTTTGAGTTTAATTGGAGTTTTGATAGTGCTATTCCTAATAATCAATAAGCATTATTTTGAATATCATTATGCTTGGAATTACTCATCTAAATACTTGCCTATTTACTATCAGATTTCGAGTTTTTGGAATGGACAAGAGGGATCCTTTCTGTTATGGATGTTTTGGAATGCGATGTTGGGCTTGGTTCTCATTAAGACAAACAAGTTTTGGAAATCTTCTGTAATGGCCGTTATGACTTTTACGCAGTTCTGTTTGACTACCTTGATTTTGGGGGTTGTCATTTTTGATTTGAAGATCGGTAGTTCTCCCTTTTTGTTACTTCGAGATGTGGTTCAGGATTCTGTTTTTGTAGTGAATCCTGAATTTATCCCTGAAGATGGCAATGGTCTGAATCCTCTGCTTCAAAATTATTGGATGGTAATTCATCCCCCTACATTATTCTTAGGTTTTGCGAGCACGGTAGTTCCATTTGCATATGCAGTTGCTGGCTTATGGATGGGCAAATTTAAAGAATGGATTAGACCCGCTCTCCCATGGGCACAATTTGCAGCTATGATTTTGGGCATAGGCATACTAATGGGTGCTTATTGGGCATATGAAACTTTGAATTTTGGAGGCTATTGGAATTGGGATCCTGTCGAGAACGCAATCTATATTCCTTGGCTCACCTTGATTGCAGGTATTCATACGATGATTGCTTACAAAAAGAATGAAAATGCGTTAAAGGCAGCGTTAATATTAGTGTTGGTTACTTATTTACTTATTTTGTATTCTACCTTTCTTACCCGGAGCGGAGTCCTCGGAGAGACTTCAGTTCACTCTTTTACCGATTTGGGATTGTCTGGGCAGTTGCTACTTTTTCTAGTGTTGTTCCTGTTAGGATGTATTATGTTGTTGGTTAGTGTTTGGAAAAAGATCCCCTCAACGGATAAGGAAATATCGGTGTATTCAAGAGAATTTTGGATTTTCATGGGGGCGACTGTGCTTTGCTTAATGGCCTTCCAAGTTGTTATACCGACATCAATACCAGTATATAATGAGGTACTGGGTATTTTTGGAATTATGTCTAATTTAGCTCCACCGGCTGATCCGGCACAATTTTATTCTAAATTTCAATTGTGGTTTGCGGTAGGTATTGCTCTTTTATCTGGTACAGGCCAGTTTTTTTGGTGGAGGCAGATGAACTTTCGTACTTTTAAAACCGAAATTCAAAGGCCATTAATGATTTCATTAATAGTTTCAACTATCATATTTGTTCTTGCTGAGGTACGAGAGGTACCTTATATGGTCTTATTGACAGCCAGTATCTATTCAATTACTGCCAATTGTGCTATCTTATTACGTTTGAAGCGAACCAATATGAAACTTTCAGGGGGATCTATTGCACACATTGGTGTAGGATTGATGTTGATTGGTATTCTTTTTTCTTCGGGCTACAGTAAAATTTTGTCTAAAAACAATACAGGTTTACTATACAGTAATGAATTTCCAGATGAAATAAATTTAAACAATTTGTTGCTCTTTTTAAATGAGCCACGGGAGATGGGGGATTATTCGCTAGTGTATAAAGGCATACGAAAAAAGACTTTGGATTTGGGATATGTTGATGCTAATTTACTCACTGAAACAGATAATCCATTGCTTTTGCAGGCCACTGAGGATATTTATATTGACTCAGAATTGAGGATATCTAAGGGAGATCAAGTTCAAATTACCAATAATGAAAATTCCTACTTTGAAGTTTTATATAAAAAAGACAATGGTGACCAATTTGTGTTGTATCCCCGTGTTCAGTTGAATAATCAAATGGGTACTGTATACTCACCGGATATCAAGAGAACCTTCACCGCAGATATGTATACCCATGTTAGAACATTCCCTGATCCAGCACAGGAAACAGACTGGGGAGAAATTCAAGAATACCAAGTGGCAGTTGGGGATGACTTCTTTATAAATGATTATGTTGCGACATTTAAAAAAATGGAGCGCATTGAGCAAATAGAAGGAGTGTCACTGAGGGAAAATGATGTAGCCGTAAAAGCTTTTATTGAGATACAAGGAGAATATCAAAATTATATGGCTACTCCGATTTATTTGATCAAAGATCAGATGGCTGGTAAAATACCCATGATCGTCTATGATCTAGCGGCACAGATTACGATTGAGTCCATAGATCCTGAAGAGGACACATTTACTTTTGGAGTCCGAAGGAGCCAAAAAGATTGGATCATTATGGAAGCGGTAGAAAAACCCTTTATTAATTTGCTTTGGATTGGTACCTTGTTACTGTGCTTTGGATTTTTTATTGCTATTTTGCGTAGATATGAAGAGTTCATGACCTTTCGCAATAAAGGGTTGGAGTCATAAAAAGAGACAATGTGTCTTTACGAATAGCCATTATCGGAGGTGGGAATGTAGCTACGCATTTTTTTAGGTCACTTGGCGAGCCAATTGTCAAGAAAATTTTTGTGCGAAAAAGAGAAGAAAATGGACACCTTCCTTTAGCACTTTTATCCGAATCTAAAGATTTAAGAACATTAGACTTGTCAATAATTATCATCGCTGTATTGGATGATCAAATTATAAATGTTTTGACTACCTATCATTTTCATTCTGACCAAATCGTTCTTCATACTGCGGGATCTGTAGACATAGATATAATTTATCAAAGGCACTCAAAAAGTGGTGTAATTTACCCATTAATGACGATGTCTAAAAAAGATATTATCGATTACAAGCAAATGCCCTTATTAATTGAAGGCAGTTCGGAATCTGATTTATCGTTGATCATTCAACTGGCTAAAAGTATCAGTACGCGTGTTGCTTATTTTGATTCTCATGAACGAAAAATCGTTCATTTGGCCGCCGTAATTGCAAATAATTTCACTACTTCACTTCTTTTGGACGTAGAGAGGATTCTTAAAAAAAATCACCTAGACAAACACCTGCTTCTACCTCTTATGAAACAGACCCTACATAAAGTTTTCAGTTCAGGAGGGATAAAGTCTATGACAGGACCTGCGGTAAGAAATGATCAGAAAGTCATAGATGCGCAGTTAAGTTTATTAAGTCATTATCCAGAAACACTCGACTTATATCAATTTTTCACCCATCGTATTAAAAAAGACCAAAGTGAATCATCTGATATCTGAAATCAAAGGCTTTACCAAGGCCATTAGAGTTCCTCATCTTTTGGTAATAGTAGTTGTACAATTTTTGACAGCGTTATATATCATCAAGGTACCACAGGAAATGCTTTTGAATTTGGAATTTATCTTATTGATCGGCTCAATTATTATGCTTGCTGCCGCAGGTTATTTAATTAATGATTATTATGATCAAAAAATTGACCTAATCAATCGACCGGATCGGGTTATTGTTGGCATTCATCTTCGTCGCCGTCGTGTATTAATGGCTCATATGGGCTTATCAATTTTAGCGGTAATGATTGGGTTATGGATAGACCGTTGGCTGGGCCTTTTTAATTTTTTTGCTTCTTTTATTTTATGGCTCTATAGTAATTATTTTAGGAGAATACTGTTGTTAGGAAATATTCTGGTGGGGCTAATGCATGTCATGATTATTTTGGTAGTTGCCGTGTATTTTCATATTTACAATATATTCTTATTGGCCTATTGTCTCTTTACGTTTGTGGCTATTTTTATTCGAGAAGTCGTCAAAGACCTGAGAGGGATCAAGGGAGATGCTATTCATGGAGCGAAAACTATTTCAGTGACATGGGGTATTAGAACAGCTAAAAAGCTTATTTATATATCTATCTTCTGTGCTATAATTCTTATAACCTATTTTTTGGGAGGTTCATTTCCCGCGAATTCAGGCATTTATTTTTTAGCTTTTTTGCCTCTTTTATTCTGGTTTATCTTTAAACTTATATCAGCAGATACCCAATCACATTATCGAACTTTGAAAAAGAGCGTTGATTGGATCATTTTGATCGGAATCTTAAGTATATTTTTACTTCATGAATAGGTATAGAATCGCAATTTTTGCCTCAGGAGAGGGATCCAATGCAGAAAATATTACTAACTATTTCAAAGGCTACGATGCCATTAATGTAGTACTTATTGTCTCAAATAGAGCAGATGTTGGAGTCATACGACGTGCCAAAAAATTAAAAATACCATATTTGATTTCCCCGAGAGATGAATTAAACAGTATAAAATTTTTGAAATTATTGGAGCAGGAAAATATTGATATAATTATTTTGGCTGGGTTTATCTTGAAAATTCCTATTCATTTGATTACTGCTTTTGCTCATCGAATTATCAATATACATCCTGCTTTACTTCCGAAATACGGGGGCAAAGGGATGTATGGTAATAAGATCCATAAAGCAGTTTTATTAAATAAAGAAAAGGAATCAGGAATTACGATTCACTTGGTTAATGAGCATTATGATGAAGGGAAAATACTTTTTCAAAAAAGCTGTGAAGTCATG
>CAJWQD010000030.1 GCA_913045135.1 uncultured Flammeovirgaceae bacterium
TCAACTTTGAGAAGACTTTTATATTATTCTACGGTAATCGTATAACCTCTAATTCCGTGTTCGTGACTATCAAGTCCTTCTTCTTCATGCTCTTTTGATACTCTGATGCCTGTTGTCATTTTCAAGACAGTGAAGATGATAAAAGCGGCAGGAAATGCGACTAATCCCACGATACCCAAAGATATCAATTGAGTCATAAATGAATGGTCTGGGTTAGTTGAAAAAATTCCTACTGCCAAAGTTCCCCAAATACCACATGTTAAATGTACTGAAACAGCACCCACGACGTCATCCAATTTTAGCTTATCTAAGCCTATTGCCGAAAACACAACTAAGATACCGGCTACAAGTCCAACTATAATAGAAGAACCAGGATTGATTACGTCAGCACCTGCAGTGATTCCTACGAGACCTGCCAAAATACCGTTTAGTACCATTCCTAAATCCATTCTTTTAAAAACAAAATAGCTTGTTATAAATCCGCCTACTCCACCAGCACACGCAGCTAAGCAAGTTGTTACTAAAACAAAAGATGTAAGCGCCGGATCAGCTGAAAGAACGGAACCACCGTTGAATCCAAACCACCCCAACCATAATAAGAATACACCAATTACAGCTAAAGGCACGCTTGATCCCGGTTTATCGATTACTTTTCCATCGACATACTTACCTAGTCTAGGACCCAATACGATAATACCTGCTAAGGCTCCCCATCCTCCGACAGAGTGAACAAGTGTTGAACCTGCAAAATCATAAAAGCCCATCATATCAAGTGCACCTCCACCCCATTTCCAACTACCAATCAATGGATAGACCATTCCAACGAAAATTATAGTAAAGATTAAATAAGAGGATAGTTTAATTCTCTCAGCGACAGCCCCTGATACAATCGTAGCTGCCGTAGCAGCAAACATTCCTTGGAATAAAAAATCTGTCCAGTAAGTGTAACCGGCCCCTGCATAACCTGCTGAGACATCTGCGTTTTCCGGAGAACCCCAAAACATAGACCAACCTGCAGAATCAAAAGCAAACCATCCTGAACTTCCATCAGCAAATCCTGGATACATCAAGAAAAACCCAAGACCTGCATATGTTAACAAACCGATAATGGGGGTTAATGTATTTTTGAATAGTATATTGACCGTATTCTTGGCTTGGCCGAACCCAGACTCAACACCTGCAAATCCCAAATGCATTATAAAAACCAACGCAGTTGCTAGCATCATCCATACATTATTCGCAGTGAGCAAATTCGCCTCAACGGCTGCTGCGGTCGCTGCATCTGCTCCTCCACCATCTTGGAGTGCATCAAAAAAAGTTAAAATTGTTGATTCATTTTTCATTATTTATTATGTTTATAATTTACAAAATCTAAGTACTATAGGTTATTTTAAGAGTCTAATTTTATGTTTTTTATAAATAAAGTAAAGAGATAGGGTATTTTTTTACCCCATTTTAGTAAAATTTACACAAATTTTAAAAAAATAGGTTTATTTTAAAAAATAGACATTGATTAAGGAGTAAACATCAAAAAAAAGCCAATTTTTTTAGCCAAAGTGTCATAAAGTTGCCTAATTTATGAATTTAGAGCATTTAAATATTTTTAATGTTATTTACAATTAGATAAAATATCGACAATTAAAATTTATTTTTTTAAAAAAAATCACTTGAAAAGAAGAAAATGATATAATTCTAGAAGTTTAATATTTCATGACTTCATAATTATAAAAAGAGATTAACTATAAAGAGAGATTAACTATAAATCAATGAATCATGAGAATTTATTAAAAGATCTTTTTTAGTTTTTAAGATATTGAAAAAAGAAATTTTAACTACATAGTAATTTTGAACAAATTTCTTTTCTAATTGATTCTAAGTAAAGAAAAATAATTACTTTTCAAGTTACCCCAAGAAGATATTGATTGAAAAAATCTTAAGAGAATGCATTAATGCCAGTGATATCGGCACCAAGAATAAGCAAATGAATATCATGGGTTCCCTCATAGGTAACTACCGACTCTAAATTCATAATATGGCGCATCATTGGGAAATCACCTGTAATTCCCATTCCTCCGTGTATTTGCCGCGCCTCCCGTGCTACATTTAATGCGACTTCAACGCTATTCCTTTTGGCCATCGATATTTGAGGTGTGGTTACTTTGCCCTGTTGCATTAACAAACCTAACTTCCAATTAAGCAATTGAGCTTTGGTAATTTCAGTAAGCATCTCAGCTAATTTTTTCTGAATTAATTGAAATGCCCCTATAGGCTTCCCGAATTGAATACGTTCTAGTGAATATCGGCGAGCAGCATCATAACAATCCATAGCTGCTCCGATTGCTCCCCAGGCTATTCCATACCTCGCACTATCAAGACATTTCATGGGTGCACCTAACCCATCTTTACCCAATAATAAATTTTCCTTAGGTACTTTGACATCACTGAAAACAAGCTCTCCCGTGCAAGAAGCACGTAAAGACCATTTACCATGAGTCTCTGGTGTGGTAAACCCCTCCATTCCTCTTTCAACAATTAAACCATGAATCCTACTTTTTTCATCCTTTGCCCAAACGACAGCAATATCCGCATGAGGGGCGTTCGAGATCCACATTTTCGCTCCATTTAACAAATAATGATCACCTTTATCTTCAAACCTTGACTCCATTCCTGACGGATTAGATCCATGGTTAGCTTCTGTTAAACCAAAACATCCCAACATTTTACCTGAGGCTAATTTGGGTAAATACTTCTTCTTTTGTTCCTCAGAGCCATAAGCATTAATGGGATACATTACCAAAGAACCTTGAACTGATGCGGTAGATCGCATTCCAGAATCACCACGTTCAATCTCTTGCATGATTAAACCGTAGGAAATATAGTCTAGTCCACCTCCACCGTACCGTACCGGAACGGTTGGTCCAAATGCCCCAATCATTCCAAACTTTGACACAATCTCGTTTGGAAAGTAGTTTTTCTGAGCCCAATCTTCAATGAAAGGCGTAATTTCCTTTTTAACAAAGTCCCTAATGGAACTACGAATCATTAAATGTTCTTCAGAGAGCAGATCATCAAGTTGATAATAATCTGGAGACTCGAAATGATCTTGATAATTTTTTGCGATTTGATAACCCAAGGGAGATGAAATTTTTGACATTTGGTTAACTTTGATTCAATAAATTGAATTACAAATTTAATTTGTAACACGTTCATTTAATCTTTTTTATGAAAAAATATTTTCATCAAAATTTATCATTTTAATCGTGAAAAAATATTATTCTCTACTCATTTTTTTTCTACTCTGGATTCCCGCATCTCAGGGACAATTATTACTCCAAACAAACTTTTTTGATAAACAAAATCAAAAAATTGAAAGTGTAATCAGTCTTTCACTTATCGACTCTACATTACAAGGACCTTATCTCACTTATTATCCAAATGGAAATAAAAAAATTCAAGGATATTATCATTTAAATAAAGCCGACAGTCTTTGGACCTTTTATCATAATAATGATTATATAAAATCCGTTGGCTATTTTTTAAATAATAAGCAATATGGCCTTTGGAAATATTATAATAATTTAGGGATAAAACAAAGAGAAATTACTTTTAAAGACGGAAGAAAAAATGGTATTTACAACGAATATGATAATGAGGAAAATTTAAAATTGTCAGGAGAATTATTGGATGATAAAAAAATAGGGCTTTGGAAAGAATACAATAAGAATGGGATATTAAAAAATACAAAGCTTATTCAAAATGATACTACTATATTACATCGCTCCTTCGATCCTAATGGCAATGTCAATCTACAAGGAACAAAAATCAATAATAAACGCTCGGGTAAATGGACTTCTTTTCATGAAAATGGCCAAGTTGCCAGCGAAGGTTTTTATAAAGAAAATATAAAAGAGGGTTCTTGGACATATTGGAATGAAAATGGAACGAAAAATTCTGAAGGAAATTATACATTAGGAAAGAGGCAGGGCTATTGGTTTTTTTTTGATAAAAATGGAAAACTAAAATCTTCAGGGGATTTCTCAAATGATCTTGGAGATATGAAAACATTTGACACTGCAGGTAATATTCAGTCTAAAGGAACACTTTCAAAGGGAGAAAAATTTGGCAATTGGATTTATTTTAATCCTGATGGTAAAATAATAGGTAAAGCTGTTTTTGAAAATGGACTGGGAAGCTATCAAGGTTTTTATCTTGATGGTACTTTGCGAACATTCGGTACCATCGAAAATGAAAAGAAAATTGGCGAATGGATGATCTATGACAAGAAAGGCAATTTAGAGGGTAAATACACTCCCGTATACGAGCATTCATCAAATATCAAACCTCAAACAGATCAAAGGCAGTCTAGCAATGTAAACTCATTTAAACAAAGTCCTGACTTTTTATATAAACCCAATTTGAATAGATACTTCAATAAGCGTAACTATGAATACAAAGGATTAATTCCTTCCTTAGGACTTCGTAATCCGTTATTGAATCAAATATCTGTAGGTCTTGAATTGTATTGTCAAGAACGTTTAGGTCATGAAATAATTTACAGTTATTATCGCGATCCTATCTTTAAAAAATTCACGGATATCAATGATTATCAGCCATATGAATATGGCCATAATATCACAGTCAAGCAAAAGTTCTATCAAAGAGACAGTGATTTAGGCATGCCCTATTTCGGTCATCAAATTCTGTTGTCGCTGCACAAACACGAATTTAATGGACTAGACCAAACAAAGCTACCTTTTCAAGCACTGGTTATACAATGCGAAGAACTCTCTATTGGATATGGTGTCTACATAGGATATAAATGGATGAAAAAATCAGACGGTAAAGGTTTTGTCCTAGATGCATTTACTGGAATAAACGTAGGTATGTCAAAATGGACGCCATTATACGAAGAAAATGCCTTATACGATGCATATTTTAGGGATATAAAAATGGACGTATCTTTACTCTCTTTTAACTTGGGTATTATGATCGGTTTATCGACAAAAAATATAAAATGATAACAAAAAAATACACTCTTATTTTGGGAGCTTCGCCAAATCCGAAAAAATATGGAAATATGGCTGCACTAAGACTTCATTTTGCTGGTAAACCCTTTATTCCCGTTGGAATAAAGTCAGGTCAGATTGGTGGGAAAAATATAGAAGAGCTCAGTACTCTTAAAAAATATGATAACATCGATACAGTAACACTTTATCTTAGCCCAAAAAATCAATCACCCTATGAGGATTATATCCTTTCTATTAAGCCTAGAAGAATCATCTTTAATCCTGGAACAGAAAATCCTAAGTTCATGAATCGTGCTCAAAATGAAGGCATCGAAGTTTGTAAAGCCTGTACTCTGGTAATGCTAGCTTCAAATACCTATGATTAATGAGCTTTAAAAGCCATTTCATAGGAGTATAACTAATATATAGCAATTTTTATTAATAAATCTTTATTCTGATAATCATAATTTTCTAATGATAATAAGACTATTTTTAGTTACTTTTGTTCAATGAACAAATAGATATGTCAGAAAATAAAAGGTCCAATAAATCAGAATACTCAGCCAATAATATTCAAGTATTAGAAGGTCTTGAGGCCGTTAGAAAACGACCGGCAATGTATATAGGTGATATTGGAATTAAAGGACTTCACCATCTCATATGGGAAGTGGTCGATAATTCTATTGACGAAGCTCTGGCTGGACACTGTTCGGAGATTAATGTTGAGATCAATACCGATGATTCAATTACTGTTAGCGATAATGGTAGAGGCATACCCACCGATCTTCACAAAAAAGAAAAAAGATCTGCTCTTGAAGTCGTGATGACTGTTTTGCATGCTGGCGGTAAATTTGACAAAGACACCTATAAAGTCTCAGGTGGTCTTCATGGTGTTGGAGTCTCCTGCGTTAATGCTCTTTCAAGTAAATTAACTGCTACAGTCCACAGGAATGGAATTATTTATGAGCAAGAATATAATAGAGGTATACCCGCATATTCAGTAAAAGAGGTGGGTAAAACAGAAAGTAGCGGCACGATTATTAAATTTTATCCTGACCAAGACATATTTACAGCAACTGAATATTATTATGAAACTGTCGCAACAAGGTGTCGAGAACTGTCTTTTTTAAATGCAGGAATTACCATCACTCTAAGAGATCACAGAGAGCAGGAAGAAGATGGATTAACGAAAGGTGAGACCTTTTTATCTACCGGCGGCTTAAAGGAATTTGTAGAATATTTAGATGTATCAAAAGAATCTCTGATACCCAAACCTATTTATATGGATGGTGAAAAAGGTGGTATTCCAGTTCAAGTGGCGTTAAGTTACAACACCTCCTACACTGAGCATGTAATTAGTTATGTAAACAATATCAACACAATTGAAGGGGGTACTCACATTGCCGGATTTAGACGTGCCCTTACGAGAACCTTAAAAACTTACGCCGACAAATCAGGTATCCTCGAAAAAGTAAAAGTAGAAATTACAGGTGATGACTTTAGGGAGGGCCTCACTGCGGTAATATCTGTTAAGGTCGCAGAACCTCAATTTGAAGGTCAAACAAAAACGAAGTTGGGAAACTCTGAAGTGAGCGGAGCAGTAGATACTTGTGTCAGCGAGATGCTGAACAATTACTTAGAAGAAAATCCAAAAGAGGCTAGACAGATTGTTCAGAAAGTTGTTTTGGCTGCACAAGCACGTCATGCGGCTAGAAAAGCACGTGAAATGGTGCAGAGAAAAAATATCTTAGGCGGTTCTGGGTTACCTGGTAAGTTGGCAGATTGTTCAAATAAAGATCCTGAAGCTTGTGAAATATATCTAGTTGAGGGAGACTCTGCTGGCGGGTCTGCTAAACAAGGTCGAGACCGTATATTTCAGGCAATTCTTCCCTTGAGAGGTAAAATTCTCAATGTGGAAAAGGCTCAGGAGCACAGAATATATGATAATGAAGAAATAAAAAATATGATTACTGCCCTTGGGATTTCATTCGGTACTCCCGAAAATGAAAAAGCCCTGAACATGGAAAAACTAAGATACCATAAAATCATAATAATGACTGATGCAGATATCGACGGTAGTCATATCCGAACTTTAATACTAACCTTTTTTTACAGGTATATGAACGATCTAATAGAAAAAGGTTATCTATACATTGCATTACCCCCCCTCTATTTAGTTAAAAAAGGAAAAATAGAAAAATATGCCTGGTCTGACGATGACCGAGATCGTGTTGTTAAAGAAGTAGCCGGGAACAGCAAAGAAGAAAATGTAAATTTTCAACGATATAAGGGGTTGGGAGAAATGAATCCAGAACAACTTTGGACCACTACAATGGATCCAAAAAACAGAAGTTTAAAGCAGGTCACCATTGAATCTGCCGCCGAGGCCGATCGCTTGTTTTCCATGTTGATGGGAGATGAAGTTGCCCCAAGAAGGGAGTTTATCGAGAAAAATGCTAAATATGCCAAAATAGACGCCTAAAGGATCTGTCTAAAATTTCCATTGATCTAATAAACAGTATGATTAAAATTATACTATACTTAATGTTAGTTATGCCTTTGATCAGTACTTCAAAAGAAGCTTATTGGCAACAAGAGGTAAATTATAAAATGCAAGTAGATGTTGATATAAAAAGACATCAACTAACTGGAAATCAAGTACTCCTGTATACTAATAACAGTCCAGACACACTTCATAAAGTTTACTATCACCTTTATTTTAATGCTTTTCAGCCCAATGGTATGATGGACGTACGAAGTAGATCTATTCCAGATCCAGATGATAGAGTCATGGATCGGATTTCCAAATTAAATGATAATGAAATTGGGTATCACATAATAAATAATCTCTCACAAGATGGTACTGATTTATCATATTATGTAGAATATACTATCCTTGAAGTTGAACTAGCACATCCCATATTGCCAGGCAGTAAGACAGAATTAAGTATGAACTTCAAATCTCAAATTCCTGTTCAAATACGAAGATCGGGAAGAGATAATAAGGAAGGGATAGCGTACTCAATGGCGCAATGGTATCCAAAAATTGCAGCCTATGATTCTCGTGGATGGCATGCTAACCCCTACGTAGCGAGAGAGTTTTACGCGCCTTGGGGACAATTTGATGTTTCGATAACAATAAATAAAAATTACATCATAGCTGCTTCGGGAATCTTACAGAATAAAAATGAAATAGGATATGGTTATCAAGACGATCTCTCAATTGATCCAAAGTTTAACGAAGAAAAACTTACCTGGCATTTTATAAATGAAAAAGCACATGACTTTATGTGGGCCGCAGATCCAGATTATATACATGAGACCGCTCAAGTTCCCAAAGGTCCAAAACTGCATTTTTTTTATCAGCAAAGTCATGCCACGAGACATTGGAAAAAATTGCCAGAAATACTCATAGCTGCCTTTAAATACATAAATACCCATTTTGGCACCTACCCATATAATGATTTCTATGTTATTCAAGGGGGAGATGGCGGTATGGAATATCCAATGTCTACGCTAATTACAGGTCATAGAGATTTGGTAAGTCTTGTTGGTGTGACTGTTCATGAAGCTCTGCACAGCTGGTATCAAGGTGTATTGGCCACAAATGAAAGCTATTATCATTGGATGGATGAAGGTTACACAACCTATGCTAGTAGCCTAACTATGGACTATTTGATGGGAGTTGACAGCGACCGATCAAATGTTAAGAACTATATCAACTATTACAGCTTAGTCTCTAGTGGTCAGGAAGAACCCATGTCGACGCATGCAGATTATTTTGAAACTAATTTTGCTTATAAAAGAGCTGCCTATTCAAAGGGTGCCGTCAGCCTGTCTCAATTGGGTTATCTGGTCGGAGATAACTGCCTTAAAAAAATTTTATTGAATTATTTCGATCAATGGAAATTCAAACATCCAAACATGAATGATTTCATTAGGGTAGCAGAAAAAACTTCCTCTATGGAGCTAGATTGGTACTATGACTACTGGATTCATTCGATCAAAACCATTGACTATGCAATTCAAGAGGTACAATCGATTGGGCAATCTACACTTATTAAACTAGAAAGAATAAAACCTATACCCATGCCCATTGACTTGATAATTAATTTAAAAGATGGAACCAAAAAGTGCTATTATATCCCATTAGGAATTATGCGAGGAAATAAAAAACCAGAAAATGCCATGCCCAGAAAAATAATGAGAGACTGGCATTGGACACATCCCAACTATAATTTAATGATCGAGGTCAGTTTGGATAATATAAAATTCATAGAAATAGATCCAAGTCAAAGAATGGCCGATATTGATCGGTCAAATAATAGCTATCTCAATAAATAATGCTAAGGTATCAATGCTTCTAGGGAAATTACATGGGTTGCATTAAACGGGTCATTAGTAAATAAAGTTAAATTTTTAAATTGACGGCCTTTTCTATTTTGAGGATTTAACATGATCGTTAAAATCGTACTATCTCCTCCAACAATATTTTTCTTCTCTAAATTCCACTCAATGCATCCACAATTAGACTTAATCATCCTAATATTTAATAAATTAACGCCTTTATTGTATAAATTCAATGTGTACCGAGAGAGTTGATTCGAAGATATTTTACCAAAATCTATATTTTTCACGGAACACTCGAGTACGGGATAATTGGCTGAATCAATCCCATTAAATTTTTCATTTTGAAAATATTCTTCAATAGTCGCTACAACACTTATTATCTTCAAGGGCATCTCCTTATCAGTAGTATTTATGACCAAACCATCTCTGAGAAAACCTAAGTCAGACCTTTGAACCGGATCATAATTTAAAATAATGGTACCTAGAGATTTGGGAGACAAAGTATCAGGAGTTATCCTCAATTTAATAAAGTCTGGAATAATAGATGAAGGCATCAAAAAAATCATTGCGCTGTCTGAATTATTATAAATTTTAAATTCTTTTTCAACTGCTTTATGATGCCAAATTGATCCCATATTAAGAATTTTATAAGGCAAAAAAAGATTTCCATAATGGGCAGGAAATTTCGAAATAATATTTGTACTATTAATCACATAACCTGTCATATACAAGACAGTACTGCTACCTTGATCGCTGACTGCATAAATCCGTTTATGAAAAGCGCCAAATCTATTCGTTGCATTGAAGTAAACGGTAATAGAATCTGATGCATTAGGAGGTATTTTTGAAGTGTTCCAAACCGCCTCAATACACTCACAAGTTGATTTCACATTGACGATACTGACACTATCTTCTCCTTGATTTACAAATATGTAATTGTGACTTACCTCTTCATTTTCATACAAATCACCAAAACGATGCGTAGTTTCCAGAAATTTTAGACTTGACTGTCCGAAGCCTGACAGTGAATAAAAAATAAAAATGATAAAAAAATGACGCATAAAATATTAGCAATATTACATGAAATTGAACAATTTTAGGCCCTAATAATTAATTTCTCAACAAGTAACTATAGGTTTGTAAGTAAAAAGAAAATGGCCAGAATATTAACCGGAATTCAAAGTTCTGGAAAACCACATTTAGGCAATTTATTGGGTGCTATACTTCCTGCAATTGCACTCAGTAAGGTAAAGAGTAATGACTCCTATTTTTTTATAGCCGACTTACACTCACTCACCACCATCAAGGATTCTGAAATAAGAAAGGCAAATATCAATTCAATAGCTGCTGCATGGATAGCCTGTGGTTTTGACACTGAAAAAAATACTTTTTATCGTCAGTCAAAAGTTCCTGAAGTTTGTGAGTTAGCTTGGATTTTAAATTGTTTTACCCCTTTTCCCATGTTAGCCAATGCCCACTCTTTCAAAGATAAAACTGATAAGCTCAGTGATGTGAACGCGGGACTATTTGTTTACCCTGTACTTATGGCTGCTGATATCTTATTATATGATGCAGAGATTGTTCCAGTTGGTAAAGATCAGAAGCAACACCTAGAGATGACTCGCGATTTAGGCATTTCATTCAATAAAAAATTTGGTGATACTTTTATTATTCCTGAACCTCAGATCAGCAATCAGATTGAGATTGTTCCAGGAACTGATGGTAAAAAAATGAGCAAATCCTACAGGAATACCCTAGATATTTTTCAGTCTAATAAAAAACTCAGAAAAAATATAATGAGTATTCAAACCGACAGTTTAAACTTGGAAGCTCCTAAAAATCCGTCTAACTGCAACGTATTTAAGCTCTACGAGTTGCTTGGATCTGAGGAGGAAATTCAAGCTTTACGCAAGTCCTATTTAAAAGGTAATTATGGCTATGGCAATGCTAAACAAGAATTATTTGAGCTTATTCTAAGAAAATTTGCAAATGAAAGAAAAACCTATGAGCAACTTATTGCTCATCCTGAATTATTAGAAAAAATGCTTTCCAAGGGAGAAAGTAAAGCTTCTAAAATTGCTCAATCTGTATTGTCTCGAGTGAAAAGTAAAATTGGGTTTTAATAAAGAATCCTCGTCTAAACCTAATGAATACAATTCATCATAAGCAATTTAAATACTCATTAACTTACATTTGAATTTAAAAATGAATTTTGAAGAAAAGGCCCAATCTTGGTTGAAATCAAGCAAACTAAGTAGCTCCGCCCGTCGGCAAATCGCGGATTTAAAATCAAATCCATTGGCATTTGAAGATGCTTTCTATAAAGATCTTACCTTTGGAACTGGTGGATTAAGGGGCATCATGGGTATAGGATCTAATAGAATAAATGAATACACTATAGCCATGGCTACTCAAGGCTTTGCAAATTATTTAAAAGAAGTGTTCCCAAATGAAAAAATTAAAATCGCTATTGCCCATGATAGTAGAAATAATGCTGGATTATATACTCGAGTCACAGCCGAAGTTTTCAGCGCTAATGACATTTTTGTTTATCTGTTTAAAGAGCTTAGACCCACACCTACCTTATCATTTGCAATTAGAGCCTTAAAATGTCATGGTGGTGTTGTATTAACCGCTTCTCATAATCCTAAAGAATACAATGGCTATAAAGCCTATTGGAATGATGGGGCACAATTAATTCCTCCGCATGATGAGAAGATAATAAATTATGTCACATCCATTAATACGATTGATGATATCAAATTTGATAAAAAAAGTGAACTTATCAAATATTTAGATGATACCATTGATAATCAATATCTAGATATGATATCATCCCTGAGTTTAAATACTCCTCAAAAAAATAAAATCAGTAATCTCAATATTGTTTTTTCACCAATCCATGGAACAGGCATTACTTTGGTGCCCCAAGCTTTAGAAAAATTTGGATTTGAAAATATCACAATTGTTTCAGAACAATCTCATCCCAACGGTGACTTTCCTACAGTTATTTACCCTAATCCAGAGGAAGCGGAAGCCCTAGAAATCGCACTTAAAACTGCGAAGAATATCAATGCTGACCTCGTCTTGGCGACTGATCCTGATGCAGATAGAGTAGGTATTGCCGCTAAGAACTCGAATCACGAGTTTGAGTTGCTTAATGGTAATCAAACAGCTGTACTTCTAATATATTATTTGCTCAGGAAATGGAAAGAAAACAAACAGTTAAAGGGGAAAGAGTATATTATAAAAACTATTGTTACAACTGATCTTATTAGTGTCATTGCTACACATTTTAAAGTCGACTGTTTCGATACATTGACAGGTTTTAAATATATCGCAGAAAAAATTCGTAAACTGGAAAATACACATACATTTATTGGTGGTGGAGAAGAGAGTTATGGTTACCTAATTGGAGATCATGTACGTGATAAAGACGCAGTAATGTCCTGTGCCATGATTGCTGAACTTGCCGCTTGGGCCAAGGAAGAAAATAAAACTCTATTAGATGTCTTACTTGATATATGGATGGAATTTGGTCTTTATCAGGAGGGACTTATCTCGATTACCAAAAAAGGTAAATCGGGCGCGAAAGAAATTGAACAAATCATGAAAACGCTTAGAGAGACTCCTCCAATTATTTTAAATAATCTTTTAATCACTGACATTATCGACTACTCAAACCTTACACATCTAGAAACCAAATCAAAAATTATCATACCATTAGACTCACGTAGGTCTAATGTTTTGCAATTTATTACAGAAAACGGATCCAAAATATCAATAAGACCCTCGGGCACTGAACCCAAAATTAAAATTTATTTTTCAGTACATTCTACATTGAAAAGCAGAAGTGAATTGAAAGAAAAAAAAGATAAATTAATTTCTCAAATCTCAAAACTTTCAACTTCACTCTTGAAGCAATTCTAAATGATTTATACTGCCTAATCTTAATTTAAATTATAATTTTTTAAGTCCATACCAAATGACTACGCCGATTAAAAAGACATCTGTCAAAAAAATCTAATAAATATTAATATTATTTTAATTGTTATTAGATTTAAAATACTTATTGAGGCGCTGAATTTATTGCAATAGGTGCATCATCTCTAAAGAAATAATATATCGGATTTTGTTATCTTTTTTCTGCTATTATTATGGGTAACTTTATAACATAACTCGTCGCGAATCCCATTTCAAAAGTTAATATTAATAAGGAAGGAGTACACGCAATTTAGTATTTGATTAGTAAATATATAAATAGACTTTTAGGCCTTAAATTTGTAATATGTCAATAATCAAAAATAACGATCCAACCCAAACAAAAAGCTGGAAAGAGTTAGACCAGCATTTTAACAAAATTAAAGATCAATCTCTTACTGATCTTTTTAAAGAAGAGCCAAACCGATTGGAATATCTTTCATTTGATATTGAAAATTTTTATTTTGACTTTTCAAAGAACCATTTAACTAAAAAAACTTTATCACTATTTGCTTCATTGGCCAAGGAGATGGGGTTAATCGATGCGAAAAATGCTTTATTTCAAGGTCAGAAAATTAACAAAACGGAGAATCGCGCAGTTTTACATACAGCCCTAAGAAATATTAAAAAGAAGCTGATAAGTCTTGACGGCGAGGAATTAATGCCATTAGTATTCGCTGAATTGGATAAAATGAAAGACTTCAGTATGAAACTTCATGAAGGTAAGCACTTGGGGTATACTTCAAAGCGGATTAAAAATATAGTGAATATTGGAATTGGCGGCTCTGATTTAGGCCCAAACATGGTTTGCGAAGCATTAAAACCATATTGGATTAAAGGAATTACACCTCATTTTATCTCCAATGTGGATGCGAGTCATATTGATCCCCTCCTACAAAAATTAAACCCTGAAACTACACTGTTTATTATAGCCTCAAAGACATTTACCACCCAAGAAACAATGACCAATGCCATAACGGCGCGTAACTGGTTTATCGATCATGCTTCAGAAAAAGAAATAGATAAACATTTTGTCGCAGTCTCCACAAACTCACAAAAAGTTAGTGAATTTGGAATTGATCTTCAAAATATGTTTAAATTTTGGGATTGGGTTGGCGGTCGTTATTCCCTTTGGTCAACAATTGGTTTAAGTATCGTATGCACAATAGGTTATGACCATTTTATAGACCTTTTAAAAGGAGCAGAAAGAATGGATGAACATTTCTTAAATTCTCCTCTAGAATCAAACGCACCAACTTTAATGGCTTTTATTGGCATTTGGTATAATAACTTTTTCAAAACTCAGACCCAAGTCATATTACCTTATGATCAAAGATTAGCCCATTTTTCAAAATATCTTCAACAAGCAGATATGGAGAGCAACGGTAAATCAACAGATCGAAATGGTAATCAAGTCAAATATGAAACCGGACAAATTATTTGGGGAGAGCCAGGAACCAATGGTCAGCATGCCTTTTATCAGCTTATACATCAAGGAACTAAAATAGTCCCTTGTGATTTTATTGCCGCTGCCCTGCCAGCACATGATAAAACAGATCATCATGACAAATTAATGGCTAATTTTATTGCCCAGACAGAAGCATTAATGAAAGGGAAAAATATCAAATCAGTTAAATCGGAACTGGAACAACAAGGTATGAGTGATAAGGAAATCATGGCTATACTTCCCTTTAAAGTCTTTGAGGGTAATAGACCAACCAGCACTATTTTAATCGATAAATTATCTCCTGAAAATCTGGGTAGCCTCATTGCTCTTTATGAACATAAAATATTTGTTCAAGGATTCATTTGGAATATTTTTAGTTTTGATCAATGGGGAGTAGAACTAGGAAAGCAACTCGCTGGAAACATCTTGAACGAGATTAAAGCTGGTGAAGTAAATAAATCTCACGATCCTTCAACTCAAAAAATGATTAAAAAATACCTTTCGCACAAGATCTTAATTGATACAAGAGAATGTTAGCACTCATGGCTACATTCAATGATTCGGCACTTCCATATTTTTTTATGGTCAATCGATCTTTGAGCAGCGGTAATATAGATGGACTTATGCCATGAGTCTCATTACCTAAAATAAACCCACATCTGTTTGGACTACTAAAAGAATCTAACGATTTTCCTACTAAATCTAAACCATACAAGTCTCCTGAGAAGTTATCTAAGTAATCATCTAGATCAACATATAATGCAGCTACTCTGGTAAAAGAACCCATAGATGCTGACAGTGTTTTTGGATTGTGAAAATCTGCACAATTTTTACTGCAAATCAGATACTTAAATCCAAACCAGTCAAGGGCTCTGATAATAGTCCCTAAATTTCCTGGATTCGCAATACCATCTAAAATAATGATTCGTTGCTCTTTAGAAAATTGATCTGAATCAACTTTCATACACTTAGCAATCGCCAAGCAAGCATTATTGGTAGTAAAGTTACCCATAATTGATAATTCTTCTGGCGAAATCAGCTTACAACCATAATTATTGAATAATTTTACATAAGTAGTGGTGCAAAATAGTTCTAAAACATCATATTTCGACTTTAATAATTCTTGTACATTCTTAAGTCCTTCAACGATAAACTTGTTTTCTTTAACTCTATTTTTTTTTAGTTTAAGTGACTTAACAAATTTAATTTCAGATTTGGTCGCTATTTTATTCATGTTTTGAAAAATATCCTTCACTATTTATCATTGGCTCTATCCCTATCTTCTTGCATAGGTTATCGCTTTCTGCCTGAAGGTGAAAAATTACTTGTCAAAGATCCTAAAATAATCGGACTTTCAACTAATCAAGGAAAAGAGATCGTAAACTTCGTTACTCAAAAAGCAAATAAACGATTGGCTAGCCTGCTACCCATTAGCTATCTCGCCAATATTTATGAGCTCGGTAACCTTAGATATGATACCGTGATATACAATATGAAAATGACAAGCTTAAATATTGAAGATAATCCTATAATTAACAACTTAAATAACCCTCGTAAGATTATTCGTATCAAAAAAAAGGTCAATAAAAAAATAGATAAAACAAATATTCAGTTAACTCAAGGCAATTATTTTATGCGATTGGGAGAACCCTTGGCTGTATATGATAAAGAAAAACATATTGAATCCAAAGATAAAATCACTCGCTATTTATCCTCCAAAGGTTATTTTAATGTCACCATAAACTTGATAGAAAAAATAAGAAATAAAAAAATAACAGTTGCTTATGATATAAGATTAGGTGAACAGTTTCTGATTGACTCAATAAAATATGAAATTGATGACATGGATATAAAAATACTTTTAGAAAAAAATAAAGAAGTAAGTTTTTTAATAAAAGGAACACCATATGATCAGCAAAATATTAACAAAGAACGAGCACGCATTCATGATGTATTATCTGAAAACGGATATTATAAATTTGATAAAAATTATATCACTTTTGACTTGGATACTACAATCACAAAAAGAAATGATCTTTGGGTAACCGTGAAAATTTCCTCCCCATCTCAACAGAACTTTCACAATAAGTATACAGTTAAAGCGGTAAATTTCTATTCATCAAAAAATGCAAGATCTAAAAGAAAAAATAAGTTTGTAGACGAATATGAAGTAGCTTTTGATCAAAATAGCGATGGATTCAATAAAAAAATATTAAATCGCACTATTTCAATAAAACCAGATAATCTGTATAATAAAGCGGAAACGCTAAAGACTCAGCGACGCTTAAACCTACTTGAAACTTATAAATTTATCAATATTAACTACGACACTGTTGGTCAAAATAATTTGATTGCACAAATTTTTTCAAGCCCGTTGGATAAATACCAAACTAGTAACGAAATCGGATTTTTACAAGATGACTTTTCACAAGTTTTGCCAGGGCCTTTCATCAATCTTGGAATTAAAAAAAGGAATGCATTTGGAAATTTTGAATTAGCTGAATTAAACTTAAATTTTTCGCTTTTAGGAATCTCTAATATTGATTCAAGAAATCAGGCCTATTCCCTTTTTGAATATGGAGGACGATTGGCTTTCACATTTCACCAGTTTTTATTTCCTTTATCCTCCAATTTTACTGAAAAAATCAACTCATTGAACCCACGAACACGACTTTCTTTCATCTATAATTACGAAGATCGCACCAAAGAATACGAGAGAAATCAGATTTTTGCTGACTTCTCCTATTTATGGTCCCAAAATAGGAAAAAGCAGTTCATTTTTACCCCCTTTGGAATTAATTATACTGAAATTCGTCAAATAGACCAATCATTTCAGACTTTTTTGGATCTACAAGATACATTAGGCAATCGTTCATTATCCGCAGCTTTTAAACCTTCACTTACTACCCTAATTTCTTTCGAAGCCATCATGAATTTTAATAATTATGGCAATTTATCATCAAAATCAAGTCTTTTAAGATTATTGACAGAATCGGGAGGCCTTTATGTCAATGCCTTTGAGAAATTACTTCCAGACTCAAATTTTACTTTATTCAAATGGCTAAAGTTCAATATTGATTTTAGATCTCATATGATTTCTAAGAGAGGTCAAATTGCTTTTAAAATTAATTTTGGAACTGCTTATGCATATGGGGAAGCTCAAGCCCTACCATATGAGCGAAGATTTTATGCCGGTGGTAGCAATAGTATCCGAGCTTGGCCTGTGAGAAGACTTGGGCCGGGTGCCTATGGAGAAATAACCACTATGAAATATACATTTAGTGAGGATGACGTAGCTCAAATAGACTATCAAATAGAACAAGGGGGAGATCTGATCATAGAGACTTCTTTGGAATACCGAAATAAATTGACAACCAATATAAACTACGCTTTTTTTGCAGATATTGGCAATATTTGGCTACTCAATGGCAACAAATCTATCAAAGATTATGAAGGAGATGATGGGATATTTCGTTTTAAATCGTTTTATAAAGAACTTGCCATGGGTATTGGTTTGGGACTTCGATATGATTTTTCCTTCATGATCCTAAGACTGGATGGTGCCATTCAAGTCTTGGACCCTGCTCAGCCCGAAGGCAAAAGGTACGTGTTGAACAAACTGTTGTCTGAAAATGGAGTTTTCAGAAATAAGTCGAACATAAATATAGGTATTGGACTACCCTTTTAACATCTATGAAAACAGAGATTAATACACAATTCAAAAAACTACAAGATCAAATTTGCATAGGTCTGGAGAAAGTCAATACTCATTCTAAATTTTCAGAAGATTTATGGGATAGACCCGGTGGCGGGGGTGGTCGCAGTCGTAACCTATCCGATGGTAATATAATTCAAAAAGGAGGTGTAAACTTTTCCGAGGTAAAAGGGAAGACGCCTGAGATTGTTTTAAAATCTCTAGATCTTCCACCATCAGATTTTTATGCTACCGGGGTTTCTATCGTGATTCACCCTGTAAATCCATGGGTACCTATCATACATATGAATGTGAGATATTTTGAGATGTCTGATGGTACTTATTGGTTTGGAGGAGGCATAGATCTTACACCACATTATGTGATTGAGGCAGATGCCGTTTTTTTTCATAAACAACTAAAAGCAATTTGTGATCAACATAAAATCAGTAATTATAGTCAATTTAAGAAGTCGGCCGATGATTACTTTTTTATAAAACATAGAAATGAAAGCAGAGGGATAGGGGGAATCTTTTTTGACCGTTTATCCTCAAAAGAGCCCAAAGAAAAAGTAAAAATTTGGCAATTTGTCCTGAGTTTGGGAAACAGATTTTTGCCCATATACAGTGAATTAATCTCGCGAAATAAAGATCGCCCTTTTACAAAAGCACAACAAGATTGGCAATATTTAAGAAGAGGTAGATATGTAGAATTTAATCTCGTTTTAGATAAAGGAACCAAATTTGGTTTGGATACAAATGGGAGAACGGAATCTATCTTAATGAGCCTTCCCCCTTTTGCAAGTTGGGCATATAATCATCACCCAGAACCGGACAGCCAAGAGGCAAAAACATTGGCCTACCTAGTCAAAGATTTCGATTGGATCAGTCATGATTGAATTCATCAAATCTATAGATATTATATTACTTGACCTCATAAATGGTACAGGGAGTCCTTTTTTGGATCCACTCATGATCTTCCTATCGAATAAATTTGTTTGGATTCCATTGTACCTGTATCTTATATTTCTACTTTACGAAGATTACGGTAAAAATCTTTGGTTACCATTACTCTTTATTTTGATCAGCTTAACTTTATCAGATCAGTTCACTTCCTCATTTATGAAACCTTATTTTCAGCGCTTAAGACCATGCCTTGATGACAATATTAATATAGTTGTAGAAGTTGTAAAAGGTTGTGGTGGAAAATATGGATTTGCCTCTTCCCATGCAGCCAACTCGATGGGACTGGCTGTGTTTTACCTCATGATCATGAAACGAAAAAAAATGTTTGGTTATCGTATTTTAACTTGGGCATTAATGGTTGGCTATTCACGCGTTTATCTAGGTGTGCATTATCCTGGAGATGTCATGGTAGGATTTTTGGTAGGTTCATTTTTTGGATATTTATGCTATCTCTTGTGCCGCCTCGTCCTTCAAAAATTAAGTTACCCTCTTTGTTAATATCTTTTTAATATACTTACCGATAATATCAAACTCAATATTAACCTTATTCCCCTCTTTGAGAACTCCCAAATTAGTGTTTTCATAGGTATAAGGAATGACTACTACTTGAAATTGTGCTTCCGATACATTAAAACAAGTAAGACTAATTCCATTTATCGTTACACTACCTTTTTCAACCATAATGTTGTTAGGATCATCGAATTTGATAGTAAATAGCCAACTCCCTTGTGCATCTTGAATAGATAAAATGCGGGCAGTCTTATCTACATGCCCTTGTACCACATGACCATCAAATCTACCATTAGCCACCATACATCTTTCTAAATTAACCGAATCTCCAACATCAAGAGTTTCAAGATTAGTTTTTTGCATTGATTCATCGACCACGGTTACCCAATGTCTGTCACCATCTGTAGCTGTTACAGTCAAGCATACACCGTTATGTGCAACACTTTGATCTACCTTAAGCTCTCTACCAATTAATGATGAAATACAAAAATTATAATTTTTGTTTTTTCTAACTATCTCTAAAACTTTGCCTTGAGCCTCTATTATTCCCGTGAACATACTATAAAATTATCGATAATTAGTTTTGATTTGCAATGATATGGATAATTTAGATGATAGCTACAAATCTAAAGGTTTGAGAAGACAATTGGTTAAGGAAATTGAAAGAAAAGGAATAAAATCCGAAGCAGTACTTTCAGCAATTAAAAAAATACCTCGACATGCTTTCTTTGACTCTATTTTTCTTGAACATGCTTATGAGGATAAGGCTTTTCCAATTGGAGAAAAACAAACCATTAGTCAACCCTATACGGTAGCTTTTCAAACCGAATTACTAAATGTTTCAAAAGGTGATAAAATTTTGGAAATTGGAACGGGTTCAGGATATCAAGCTGCAATACTGGTAGAACTAGGTGCAGAAGTCTTTACAATAGAATATAACCAAAAGTTATTTCAAAAAACAACTGATTTTTTGCCTAAGATAGGGTATGATCCACATTTTTTTCATGGAGATGGCTCCCTCGGATTGGCCAAACATGCTCCCTATGACAGTATTGTGGTGACAGCAGGCGCACCTTATGTTCCTAATGAACTTATCAAACAATTAAAAATTGGTGGTATTTTAGTTATTCCTGTGGGTGACCAAAAAAAACAAAAAATGATCACTATTAAGAAGTTATCAGAAAACAAGGCCTCAAAAAAAGAATTCGCTCACTTTAGCTTCGTACCTTTACTCGGCAAAGATGGATGGTAAATAAAAAATGAAGAAAACCTGTAAAGCATCATGGGTCACCATGACTGAATTGATATTGCCCAATGATACCAATAACCTCAATAATCTATTTGGTGGTAGGTTGATGCATTGGATGGACATTGCGGCGGCAGTCTCTGCCCAGAGGCACTGCAATAACGTCGTTGTAACCGCCTCAGTTGATAATATTTCCTTTTCTCAACCAATTAACATAGGTAATGTAATTACCATAGAAGCGTTCGTAGTTCGAGCCTTCACTACCTCCATGGAAGTATTTATCAAAGTTATTGCAGAGGACATTCCAAATGCAAAAAAAAATCAAACACATACTGCTTTTTTTACTTTTGTCGCCGTTGATAAAAAAGGTAAGCCACTAAAGATTCCTGAGGTAAAGCCTGAATCTTTAGTGGAAAAAGAACTTTACAAAGGTGCTTTAAGGAGAAGACAATTACGCTTGATTCTCGCCAAAAGAATGGAGCCTAAAAATGCGCAAGAATTGAAAACTTTATTTATAAAATAGGATTAAATTATCTGTACCTTATCTTAAATTCTAAAAACGAACATTCGAATCACTTGTATAATTGACTAAAAAAATAATGAAAATAGCCACTGAAAACCTTCACCTAATTCTCACAGAAGAGTTATATAAAGTTGATCAAGTAGATAAAATGTCGACTAACGATGAAACTAATGTTCCCAAAGTATCGCAATATGACGAATTACAACTTCTGACCAATCAAGATTCATCTATATCACCTGGTTTACAGGTTATTACTGAACCCCTCACGAATACTTCTAATGCCACACTAAATAAACTACTGAAAGCCATTAATCAAGATGTCAAAACTACTTCAATCATAGAATCATGGAGTGGATCCATTCATTTTGAAAAAACGATAATTTTTGGCTTTTTAGATTCTAAAACAAAGCTAAATGACCTTCAAGAAAAGGAAAAACATCAAATTTTACATACCTATAACATATCTTATTTAGACAGTAATAAGGAAGCCAAAATTGAACTTTGGAAAGTACTCAAAGTTTGGTTCAATGCTTAATCAAAAAGTTCGCTAAGTTTAGCCTCAAGTGAGGGGCCTCTCAATCCTTTAGCCACAATTTTACCTTGAGGATCGATTAAAAAAGTTTGTGGTATCGAACTTACTTGATAGTCTCTTGCAGCTTTAGTGTTAAAATAACTTAAATCTGAAACATGAATCCATTCCAAGCCATCATCAACAATCGCTTTTCTCCAAGCTCGGTCTGTTCGATCTAATGAAACTCCTAAAATCTCAAAATTTTTATTTCGATATTTTTCATAAAGTCTCACTACATTTGGATTTTCCTGACGACAAGGCCTACACCAGGCCGCCCAAAAATCAATCAAAACATAATTACCTTTTAGTGAACTCAAATTAAAAATAGATCCGGAGGTATCAGGTAAACTGATTTCAGGTGCAGAAACTCCAATCGCTGTGCTTTTCAAACTATTTACCTTCGATACAAGGTCTAAAGTGAAGACATGATCAGGTAATTCTTTCTGATATACGTTGGCTAAGCTATCAACAAAACTAAAACTAGTCTCGAAGTCTATATAATTCAATCCGTAAATACCCGCTAATTGAGGGCTGGCAATCTTTATTTGACTTTTTAAATGTTCATCATGTCTTTTATTTAAATAATTGAATTGATTCACTATTGCATTAAAAGTTTTTACATCCCCTTGTGACCTAGCTTGTATAGCTTCTTGATTGAGCAACTGTATGTCGCTTTGCTTCTTTCGTACGGTGCTGTCCATAGCAATTATTAATGATGTTTGAATTGAACCCTCAGTTTTGATGCGGCTATTAGATTTGATTGAAGTTCTTATGAAGACTTCCTTTTTATCTTGGGGTCCTATAATCAAATTGATATTTTTTCTTCCAAACACATCCAAACGATAAAATTCGGAAGGTACAGCCTCAATAAAAAATACAGCCGTTCCCGCAGAGAGTTCAGCAGAATCAATGGCTACTAAGCCGACTCCTTTAACTTGTTGTAGCCAAACCCATTCTCCAGAAATATCTTCCTCCAAAATGAGACTTACTTTTAATAGTGATGCATCAGGACTACAGGATGAGATCCATATGAGGAAAATAATTCCCAAGAAATGCTTAATCATTTTATCTTCTCTAAGTTTTCTTTAATCATAGTATTGACTTTTTGGGGATTTCTTCTTTTAACGGATTTTTTCATGACTAATCCCATGAACATACTTAAAAGGCCCTTTTTCCCATTATGGTATTCTTTTACCTTATCGGGGTTATCTGCCAAAACATCAGCTATCAGATGTTGGATCTCGTCAAAATCATCTACTTGTGCTATACCCAAGGTCCCAATGGCATCTTTCACTTCAACATCTGGATATTTAACTAGATACCTAAAAGCTTGTTGTGTAGCATCTAAAAGGCTGATCTCTTTTTTCTGAACCGCATTAATCAAATCTGCTAATTTTGAAGGACTTAAGTTCAAAGTACCAATACGCATTTCATTTTCATTCAAATAAGACCTAATCGGTCCCATGATCCAATTAGATATAGCCTTGTAATGCCTACAAGTATTTGCAGTTCTGAAAAAATACTCTGCGCTAAAACGATCATCACTCAATAATTGGGCATCGTAATTGGACAGACCATAGTCCTTAATCAATATCTTTTTAACTTTATCAGGTAAGATTGGAATTGACTTCTTAACCGATTCGTACCATTCATCGCTGATTATTATCGGACTGATGTCAGGTTCGGGAAAGTATCTATAATCATTTAATTCCTCCTTTTTTCGCATACCAGAGGTCGTATTATTGTCTGCATTGTAAGTACGTGTTTCAGAAATGATGACTTTGCCGGCAACGATCATCTTTGTTTGTCGTTGAACCTCATGATCGATAGCCTTTCGGACATTCTTGATTGAATTCATATTTTTAATTTCCACTTTACTACCTAAAGGCGCTCCGTTTAATCTCAAAGAAATATTAGCATCACAGCGTAAGGATCCTTGCTCCATATTTCCATCGCTGATATCTAAATAACGTACCAATTTCCTAAGTTCAATCAAGCACAAACCGGCTTGCTCGGAGGAAGCTATCATAGGTTCTGTCACAATCTCCAATAGGGGAACTCCTGACCTATTAAGGTCTACATTGGTAAAATTTGTATCTTGAACATGTATAGATTTCCCTGCATCTTCTTCCAAATGAATTTTAGTTAACTCAACATCAAAATGTGGAGAATTATCACTTCTAATTTTTACAATACCTCCTTTGCATATAGGAGTTGCATCCTGGGTGATTTGATAACCTTTAGGTAAATCTGGATAAAAATAGTTTTTACGATCAAAAATTAAATTTCTATTTATAGTCCCTTCCAAAGTAATCCCCAATTTCATACCCATGTCAATAACTTCTTTAGAAACCATGGGCAACGTGCCAGGATGTGCCAGCGTAATGGCCCCAACATCAGAATTAGGTTGATTTCCAAAATCATTATTGTCATAGGAAAATATTTTACTTTTCGTATTCAACTGAACATGCACTTCTAATCCAATTACTGTTTCTAATGTAGGCAATGTACTCAAAATTTTTCCTTCAATATTTTAATTCCTGTCTCCAAAGCTGCAGTCAGACCATCTTTATTTTTACCTCCGGCAGTTGCATAAAAGTCTTGTCCACCCCCACCTCCTTGTATAAACTTTGCCATCGATCTTATGAGAACGGAGGAATTCAAATTTTTCTGTTCAACTAATTCCTCATGAATCATAACCGTTAATAGTGGTTTTCCTCCTACGTTCGCACCAAGCAATAAAATTAGATTATCAATTTCTCTTTTGAGATCAAAAGCGATATTTTTAACAGAGGTCGCATCAGGAAATATACCTTCAAAACTGATAATGTTTGTACCTTTATAGGATTCGACAGACTCCATCATCGTTTTTTTTAACTCTTTCAATTTGGCTTTATTAAATTCTTCAACTTGCTTGACCAAATCATTTTTTTCATTCAATAATATCTTTAAAGCTTTTAAAGTATTCACTGGGTTTTTGAGAGTTTGCTCAATTTGATCTAATAAATCTATTTTCCTCCATAAAAAAGATTCCGCCTTGTCAGCGGTAATGGCTTCAATCCTTCGTACCCCCGTCGATATAGAGCTTTCGGATATGATTTTAAAAATACCTATATCGCCGGTATTCTTCACATGGGTACCCCCGCAGAGCTCTATAGAGTAAGGTGGATCGAAGAGGATCATACGAACTATATCTCCATACTTTTCTCCAAATAATGCCATAGCCCCTTCTTCCTTCGCCTTTTGAATCGGAACTGATCTGCGCTCAACTAAAGCAATGTTATTCCTAATTTTTCTATTGACCTGTCGTTCAACAGCCAACAGTTCATCGCCATTCAATTTCGCAAAATGTGAAAAATCAAAGCGCAAAGATTGATGATTAACAAGCGATCCTCTTTGTTGGACATGATCTCCTAATACATCTCTAAGTGCCGCATGAAGTAAGTGAGTAGCAGTATGGTTATTCTCAATTAAACCACGTTTATCTTGATTGACCTCCGCCCTAAACAATCCATCTAAGTTTTTTGGAAGCACTTTGACCACATGAATATGTAAATCATTTTCCTTTCTTGTATCAAGAATATCGATTGTTTCATCATCACCTATCAATTTACCTGAATCACCAATTTGACCCCCACTCTCTGCATAAAAAGGGGTGGTATTCAACACTAATTCATGATACGCTTTATCTTTTTGCTTTATTTTTCGCCATCGGATGATTTGGGTATCAGCGGTCAAGAGGTCATATCCTACAAACCTAGAATCAGTGGAACACTCATATACCATATTCCAATCACCTGTATTATGAACAGCTGCATTTTTCGATCTGGTCTTCTGCTTAACCATTTCTTTTTCAAATCCTGATAGATCTACGGAAAGACCATGCTCTTTTGCAATTAGTGCCGTCAAATCAATAGGAAAACCATATGTATCATAGAGCTCAAAAGCATCTTCTCCATCAATCTGTCTATTCCCATCTTTTTTTAAAATTCTAAATCTGTTAAGACCCTTCTCGAGGGTACGTAAAAATGCAATTTCTTCTTCTTTGATGACCTTTACTATGAATTTCTCTTGCTCTTGAAGCTCAGGGAAAATTTCAGAAAATTGATAGGATAAAATTGGTATAAATTCAAACAAAAAGGGCTTATTAAACTTTAAAAATGTGTACCCATATCTAACCGCCCTTCTCAAAATTCTCCTGATCACATAACCTGCCTTGGTATTGCTAGGCAACTGTCCATCAGCAATTGTAAAAGCAATTGCACGAATATGATCTGAAATTACACGAATGGCTATATCAGTTTGGTCATTTTCTCCATATGGCACTCGAGCACGCTTGGCTACTGCCTGAATTAGAGGTTGGAAAACATCTGTATCGTAATTCGACTGCTTCCCTTGTAAGGCCATTGCCAAACGTTCTAAACCCATACCTGTATCAACATGCTTTTCTGGAAGGTCTTGCAATACTCCGGATGCCAAACGATTAAATTCAACAAAAACGATATTCCAAATTTCTACTACTTGCGGATGGTCTTTATT